>JASFSB010000021.1:0-11012 GCA_050114615.1 Gammaproteobacteria bacterium | reverse complement strand
TGAAACGCACGATAGATGTAGGACGAACCGTCTACCAGAACGAATGGGTTGTCGCTCATTCTTCGTCCTCGTCGGGCTCCGTCTCGCTGCTCGTCTGTGCCGGTGGAGGCTCGTCCTGCGGCGGTGAACCAGGCAGCACGAGTGGGCCCGTCTGGCCGCAGGCCGCGATCGCGAGCAGCAGCGGCGTCACCGCCGCGCGCCATGGGAGCCGCCGCCTACTGTTCATCGTCGGCGTCCTGGAAGAGCTCCTTCGCGACGATTCGATAAGCTTCGCGGAATGGGATGCCCTGCTCGAGGACGAGTGCGTTGGCTTTTTCGGCGGCGTGTAGCGACTCTGGCAGGCGAATGCGCTCCGGCCGGAAACGGACGCCCCGCAGCGCGTGTGCTGCGATCGTCAGCGCGTCCGCAGCCAGATCGATACTGCGAAACAGCGGCGCCTTGATTCTCTGCAAATCGCGATGGTAGCCGGAGCTCAGCTTCGCGGTCAGGCTCAGTATTTCGACGAGCGCGCCTTCGAGCGTGGCCGGTGCGCCGCGCAGCAGCTCGAACACGTCCGGATTGCGCTTTTGCGGCATGATCGACGAGCCGGTTGTCATCTGCTGCGGCATCGTGATGTACGCAAACTCATCCGTATAGAACAACAGCAGATCCGTCGCGAGTCGGCCGATATCTCCCAGGATCAGACTCAGCTCGAAGACGATCGAGGCCTCGGCCCGACCCCGGCTGAGCTGAACCGCAGTGACGGGCTCCTGGACCGCCTCGAAACCCAGTGCGGCTGCCGTTGCGTCCCGGTCGAGCGGCAGGCCGGGCACGCCATAACCGGCTGCCGATCCGAGCGGATTGAGATTGACGCGCATGAGCGTTCGCTCGAGTCCTGCGCTGCCGTCTGTGAGCAGTGCCGCAAAACCGCCCGCCCACAAAGCGACGCTGCTCGGCATCGCCGGCTGCATATGCGTGTAGCCGGGCAGCTCGATCTGCCCCTGCTGTGCCGCGATCGACTCGAGCGCAGCGACGACTTCGCGGGTCAGCAGGCTCAGATCGGCAACGGCATCCCGCAGATATAGCCGCAGCGCCGCGAGCACCTGGTCGTTGCGCGACCGGCCGAGATGGACACGGCCACCTGCCTCACCGATTCGAGTGCGCAAATGCGACTCCAGTGCGCCGTGCACGTCTTCGTCGCCGAGCGTGATCGACCATTTGCCTTCGGCGTGTTCTGCGGCGAGCTGCTCGAGTCCGGCGACGATCGCCTCGCAGTCTTCCTGGTTCAGCAATGACTGCGCCTGCAGCATGCGTGCGTGCGCAACTGAAGCGCGCACGTCGTATGGTACGAGACGCGCGTCGAGCAGATAGTCCTCGCCGGCAGTGAATCGCAGAATGCGATCATCGAGCGGCAGACCTTTATCCCAGAGTCGTGCCATGGCTCAGGTGCCCTGCTCCTGCGGCGTCAGTTCTGCGATGCTGTCGACGACCAGCGTGCCGGTACCTTCGTTCGTAAACACTTCCAGCAGCAGGCTGTCGGGGGCGGCATACGAAATGACATGCACGCGAGGTACGCCGCCGGCCAGTGCATGCTCGATGGCAGTGACCTTCGGGAGCATGCCTTCACTGAGTCGACCTTCATCTCTCAGCCGGTCGAGGCCTGCCCTGTCGATATAGGAAATCAGCGATCGGGGATCGTCGAGCGATTCCATGATGCCCGGCGCTCCGGTCGCGAGAATGAGCTTCTCTGCACCGAGCTCACGGGCGATTGCCGCGGCGACAGTGTCGGCGTTGATGTTCAGCAGGGTTCCGTCTTCGTCCGCCGACAACGAGCTGACGATCGGTACGAGGCCGTTTGCGAGCTGTGTTTCGAGCACGCTGACATCGACAGCAGCGATGTCCCCCACGAAACCATAGTCGACCGTCTCTCCGCTGGCCGATGTGACCGGCGGGCGTTTAACGGCCTGGATGAGACCGCAGTCGGCGCCGCTGATGCCGATACCCGGCACGCCGAATGCCCGACAGGCGGCAACGATTCGCGTATTGATCTGGCCGTTGAGCACCATAGTCGCCACATCGAGCGCCGCCTGATCCGTTACTCGGCGACCGTCTACGAAGCGCGGTTCCTGACCGAGTTGTTTGGCTAGTTCGGTCGATTGAGGGCCGCCGCCGTGCACGAGTACGACGCGAAAACCGACCTGATTGAAAATTGCAATCTGTTCGATCAGCGCGGTCGTTGCGGCCGCGGACGCGAAAGCCTCCCCGCCGGCTTTGAGCACGAAGGTCTTGTTCTTGTACATGCGCACGTAAGGCGCGGCATGCCGCAGCGCCGACACGACGATGGCGCGTTCGTTTCCTGTGAGCCTTGCCATTTCCGTCACCCCCTCAGCATGCTGTACAGGACGGCCATCTGAGCGACCATGCGATTGCGTGCCTGTTCGATCACAACGCTGCGGTTGCCGTCGAGAATTCTGTCGGCGACGACGACACCGCGGCGAACCGGCAGACAGTGCATGAAGCGACAATCGGCCTGCGCCGGCTCGAACCAGTGCTCGTCCACACACCATTTGCCGACATGCGGTTCTCGCGCGGCCTTGTCCGCAACCGAATCCCCATAGTGTTTCGTAGACGACCAGGATTTCGCATAGATGACGTGGGCGCCCTGCATCGCCTGGTCCGGATCGTCGGACTCGCTCACGCTGCCGCCGCTGGCGGCTGCGGCGTTGCGGGCCTTGTCCATGATCGCCGGCGGCAGCTCGAAGCCTTCCGGGCGCAGCACAGTCACGTCCATGCCGCGCATCGCGGCCATCTGGAGCGTCGTCGCGGGCACGGCGAGCGGCAGCGCATTCGGGTGAAACGCCCAGGACAACACGAATTTGCCGCCATTGTCCGGAATGCCTGTGTCGTCGAGCGTCTTCCAGTCGGCGAGGCTCTGGCAGGGATGCTGTATGGCAGATTCCATATTGATGACCGGGCGATTCGCCAGCGCTGCGAGCTCGTCAAACTCCTTGTCGGCAATGTCTTCGTCGAGATTCCGCCGTTGCGCAAACGCTCGAATGCCGATGGCATCGCCATAGGAAGCAATGACCGGTACCGCTTCGCGAATATGCTCGGCGGCAGTGCCGTCCATCACGATGCCGGGTCGCGTCTCCAGTCCGTGGATCGACATGTCCGGGGAAATGACGAACGAGCTGCCACCCAGGCGAGCCATGGCTGCCTGAAACGATGCAAGGGTGCGCAGCGACGGGCTGAGAAACAGCAGCGACAGGACCTTGCCTTCGAGCGCGCGCGGTTCCGGGCTCGCATCGAGCCGGCCGGCGAGCGTGACGAGTTGACGAATTTCCTCGCTCGTGAAATCGGCGAGATCGTTGAAGCGCTGCATCTAGGCTACCTCCGTGAGTGCTGCGGCGAGTGCATCGACATGCGATAGCTCCAGCACGAGCGGCGGCAGCAAACGCAGGATCTGGGGATCGGCGCTCGTGCCGGCCAGAATGTCTTTTTCGAGCAGTGCGTCGCGTACGCTCGTTGCTTTGCGCGTGCACCGCAAACCGAGTAACAGGCCACGACCCTGAATGCTGTCTACGGGGCCTGTTATGCACTTGTCCTTTATCGCTGCAGAGCAGGCGCGCACACGCGCCAGCAGATCTTCTTCCTGGATGATTCCGATGACGGCTGAAATGGCCGCGCACGCCAGCGGTGCACCGCCGAACGTCGTGCCGAGCTCGCCAGGGGAGAGTTCGCGAGCGATAGCGTCGCGCATCAGGACAGCACCGGCGGGCAGTCCGCCCGCCAGGCCCTTGGCCGTGGTCAGGAGGTCTGGTGCGACGCGGTACAGCTGGGCACCGAAAGGTTCTCCCAGGCGGCCCATACCCGTTTGTACCTCGTCGAGAATCATCAGCGCCCCGGCATCTGTAGTAGCGCAGCGTACGGCGGTCATGAACTCGTCGCTGAAATCGAAGGCACCGGCGAGGCCCTGTACAGGTTCGATGATCACGGCAGCCGTCGATGCATCCACGGCAGCCTGCAGCGCAGCGATGTCGTTGCGCGGCACGAACTCGACTTCCATCGGTGCCTGCGGGAAGCCATACCAGCCGTTTCTCGCGCCCCAGGTGACGGCAGCCGCTGCAGCGGTACGGCCATGAAAGGCGTGCTCGATGGCCACAATTTTGCTGCGGCCGGTAATCCGAATGGCGAGCCTCAGCGCATTTTCGTTCGCTTCGGCGCCACTGTTCACGAAAAACACGCGATCGAGTCCTTCCGGCGCGAAATCCGCGAGCGCATCTGCCGCGCGATCGCGGACCCGCATCGGGACGAGATTGCTCTGGAACTGCAGACGGCTCAGTTGCTGTATGAGCGCTTCATTGAGCTTTGGGTGCGCATAGCCGACGGCCGCGACGGCATGCCCGCCGTAGAAGTCCAGCAGCCGGCGTCGATTCGCGTCCTCGAGCCAGACGCCTTCTCCTCGGACGGGTTCGAAAGCGAGCATCGGGTATACCTCGTCAAGGTGCGCGGAACGTCGGGTAGTCTGGTTTGTCATTCGCATCGTGGTTGTCTTCGCAAAGATCAGAGCCAGCCGGTCGCAGGCTGGGCAAGACCTGTCGCCTCGGGCAGGTCGAGTAGCCGATTGAGCCACTGCACACTGCCGGCGGCGGCGCCCTTGAGCAGATTGTCGAGTACGGATGTCACGACGATCGTGTCGCCGTCTACCGCCACACCGAGCGCAGCAAAACTGCTTCCGGCAACGTCTTTCATCCGCGGAAGTTCGTCCAGTACGTGAACGAGCTCAGCGTTGCCATACCATGCATTTAGTGCCTCACGCGCGTCCGCTACGCTCGTTTTCCGCCGCAACGGCGCAAAGATCGTTGCATGAATTCCGCGCGCAAACGGACCGGAATGCGGAACGAAGTGCAGGTTCAGTGACTTTCCGGTCGCGGCTTTCGTCAGCGCTGCAACTTCCGGAGAATGTCGGTGAGCCAGTGCCTGATAGGCGAACAGGTTGCTCTGCCGTTCCGGATGATGCGTCGTCGGTCGCGGCTTACGACCGGCTCCGGTACTGCCCGTGACGGCGCTGACGCAGACGTTGCTGTCGATCAGGTCTTCTCCGAGCAATGGCACGATGCCAAGCAGCATCGTCGTTGCGAAACAGCCCGGATGGGCAGCATGAGGGACAGTCGGCCTGCCGCGGACATGTTCCGGCACGGCGCAGATGAATTGCTCGATCAGCTGTGGCTCCGGATGAGCGAAGCCGTACACGCGTTCGAAAGCTGCCGGTTCGGCAAAGCGGAAATCCGCTGAAGCGTCGACGACGGTGACAGTGCTGCCTGCTGCGCTTGCGGCGGCGAGAAAGCGCTGGATGAGTGGCGCGGAGGCCCCGTGAGGTGCGGCCGAAAGCAGCACGTTGTGCGGCGCGCGCGCAAGCAGGCTTTGTGCCTCCTCCGGAGCGCAGAATCTGGTTTCCGGATACGCTGCACGCAAATGGCCGAAGGCCGCCGTTATCGGCGTTCCCGCGGCGCTGGTGGATGCCGCCGCCGCGAGTTCCAGTGCCGGATGTGACGCCACGAGCCGCAGCATTTCGCCTGCGACGTAACCCGTGCCGCCCAGAACGATGACCGGCGTCTTGTTCATTGCAATGCCTTGCGTGGATTCGACCGCACGAGACCGAGCCTGCCCTGCAGGAGGTCGCCGAGTTCGGCGGCGTGTGTCATAGCGTTGACCGCCGCGACGTTGCAGCGGGCGCCTATGATATCGATGCCGACCTGGTTGTCGGTGGCCGGGCCAGTGACGGCGACCGGGTCGATACCGAAGTTGTCTCGTAACAATTCGACGCCGCCCCATGCAGCGACCGGATCGTTCGCGCACAAAACGACGCCGCTGAGCGCCGAACGAACTGACTCGTCGGCCAGGATCGCTTCGACGCCATATGCACCGAGGAGACCGTCGCCCAGTTCGAAGACGATTGCGTCGGGCTGATTGGCTGACAGCGAGTTGAGCAGATGCCGGGTCAGCGCAGAAGCGTTGTCGGTCGTCGTGCAGACAACGCCGTAATCGCTGAAGATCTCGACATTGCGCGCACCGGCATCTTCCATGGCCAGAATGTCGCGCCGCAATGCAACACCAGTGGCTTTGAATGCGTCGACTGTCAGGCCGTTATGTGTCAGACGCGAGATGATTGCGGCGGCTGCAGCGGTCTTACCCGAGTTCATGCACGTACCGGCGATGGCGAGCACGGGCACGTCTGTGTTCACCGGAGGTGCGGGGTTCAGCAGTTCCTTCGAGCCGGCCCGAGCCGGTCTGCCGACGCGTTCCCCGAGAAAGGGGAATTCGAGAACGACGCCCAGCACGCGGCAGTCGAACGGCGGACCCTGGGTCGGATTGACCGAGTCGCATACGCCAATGACACCACCGAGATTGAGGATCTGCAGCTGGTCGCCCGGTTTGACCGATTCCGGCAGATGGCCGGAATAGCCGAACAACGCCTTGCGGTGACCCAGTGCGCCGACAATGACATCGCCACGCTTGAGCGCAGCCATTCGACCGCTCGTGAGTTCGAGCGTGTTGTAACGTGACTTGTTATTCAGGATCTCCACTGCGATCAGTACGCCTTCCTCTGACGGGATGGTGCCGTCGATTCGCACTTCTTTGCTGAGTTCTGCGTCGATCGCAACGGATGCGATTTTGTCCAGGATAACCGATTGCACGGCCTAGCCTCCCGCACGCGTGTGCAGCATGCCGGGCAGCGCCAGTATGCGACTGAAGCCGACGGCGTCTTCGCTGGTCCACTCGCCGGCCGATTCGCCGTACTTGCCGCGGCTGGCGGCCATCAGGGAATGCGGAGACTCCACGCCGACGACGAAGAGGCTGCCTGGCCGCAACAGGCAGTGCACGAGTCCGCTGACGCGTTGTTGTGAAGACTGCAGCAATGCTTCGATATCACGACACGCCGGATCGAGCTGTTTACCTTCGTGCACCAGGTCGCCGTATTGCAGCGCGAGTGGTTCCTTGATGCGTGCCTGCAGTGCGCCGAGAGTGAGTTTTTCGAGCTCGCGATGGCTCGTCAGAAGCAGCTCGGCTGCCGGCGCCTCGAATGCGACGCGTCCCTTGGTGCCGAGAATCGTGTCGCCCAGATGGATGCCGCGGCCGATCGCATAGGCACTGCCGAGCGCCTCGAGCTTTTCGATCAGTGCGACCGGGTCGAGCGCCTCACCGTTGATCGCCGTGGGTACGCCTTGCTCGAACGTGATCGATATCTGGCGCTCGGGCAGCCTCTTTTCGAATGCGCCGGCAGACAGAACCCAGGCCGACTCGGGGATTGAGCCATGCGAATCGAGTGTCTCGGTTCCGCCGATCGTGACGCCCCACAGCCCGCGATTGATCGAGTAGGCCGAGCCGGGACCGGGCACCGGCATGTTGCGTTCGTTCAGGAATCTGAGCTGCTCTTCGCGCACCCAGTTATGGTCGCGCACCGGTGCGAGCACCTCGAGCTCCGGCGCAAGCGTCTTGAGAATCACTTCGAAGCGAACCTGGTCGTTTCCCGCCGCCGTGCAGCCGTGTGCGACGGTTCGTTCGCCACGTTCACGAGCGAGCTTAGCGAGGTATTTGGCCTGAACGCCGCGTTCGGCCCCGACACACAGCGGGTACAGATTACCGCGGCGAACATTACCCATGATCAGAAAACGCAGTACCGAGTCGAAGAATTCCCTGCGCGCATCGATCATGACGTGCTCGATTGCGCCGAGTGCCCGCGACTTTTCCTCGAGCGCCTGCGCCGCTTCTGCATCGATGCCGCCCGTGTTCACGGTCGCCGTGACAACCGGACGCGAATACGTATCCGTCAGCCATGGGATGCAAAAGGAGGTGTCCAGTCCGCCGGAGAAGGCGAGCACGATCGGGCTCGTCGAATCGTTCATATGTCTGCCTTGAGTGTGTTTCGCAAACGTCGCTGTAACCGACGCTGATTTCCTGCCGTGGTTGTCGCAACGAAGATTGTGTCGTCGCCGGAGAGCGTGCCGACGATTTCCGGCCATTTGAGTCGATCGAGCATCAGTGCGACACGCTGAGCCGCGCCAATGGCCGTCGTAATGACGAGCAGGTTCGGCCCGGCCGGCGCGATGCCGCGAACGAACTCCGCGCTCGAACTCAATACCGCCTCATCGCTGTCGGGCACGTGCGCCGGTAGCGCATAATGCCCGCCCTGCTTTGCGACGCCAAGCTCGCGCAGATCGCGACTGACACTCGACTGCGTTGCCTCGAGGCCGCGCGCGCGCAATCGAGCGACGAGCTCCGACTGGCGCGAGATCCGATGCTGGCGCAGCAGGTCGGCGATCGCGCTGCGACGCGCGTGCTGTTGTTCCGAAGTGGCAGTCGGCATGCCGGTATCAGTGAATAAAGTTGCGCATATAATACTATTTATGAATATAATCGCAAGCCAGAGCCGGATGGATGGCAGTGCATATCAGCGATGGCCGACATGGATCTCGAATACCTGGAGGTTGAAACCGGAGATCAGCCGCGCCTGTGTGTCATCTGGCTGCACGGGCTCGGCGCCGACGGCCACGATTTCGAACCGATCGTGCCTGAGCTGCGGCTGCCGTTCGCGGCCAGATTCGTTTTCCCACATGCACCGGTTCGGCCGATCACGATCAACGGTGGTGCCGCGATGCGCGCATGGTTCGATATTCTGACACTCGAACGCGGCGGACCCGAAGATGCCCCGGCTGTCGCTGCGAGTGCTGCAGCCGTCGCACGGCTCATCGATGCGGAATGCGCGCGTGGCTGCGCGCCCGAGCGCCTCGTGCTGGCCGGGTTTTCACAGGGCGGCGCCCTCGCGCTGCACCTGGGATTACGTTACCCGCGGCGTCTGGGCGGAATCGTGGCGCTGTCAGCATTCGTGCCTTTGGCGCAGCGGCTGCGTACCGAAGTAAACTTCGAGTACGTGGATATGCCGATCTTCATGGCTCACGGGACCCAGGACAGTGTCATCGAGCTGCCGTTTGCCGAGCTGGGCCGCGACCAGCTAAGGGCGTTGGGTTTTGCGCCGAGCTGGCACATTTATTCAATGGCTCATGGCGTATGCGCTGAGGAAATCAGCGACGTTTCGCAGTGGCTCACGGAGATTTTCGGGCTGGCGCAGTGAGATGAATTGCTTCGCTCTGTGGCAGGAGCGCGCATACGGGGCAGGCCGTGCCGGGAACGGCCAGCAGGTCTTCCAGGTGAATCGTCCCGCAATCATCGCAATGCCGCAGACCGAGCTCGTCGCCGCGGCGCATGTTCAGTAATAGATTCCAGCCCCACTCGAAGCTGAGCGTTGGTCCGGGCACGACGCACAGATATGCCTCAAAACAGTCGCAGAAGCGCTGACCGAGGCGGATATTTTGCCGCAGTTTCGGCTGGCCGCTGCCGTGCGTCCCGTACAGCCCGCCGCGGTGCAGCAGATGCGCAAGCACGCCGGATTCGAGCGCCCGTTGTGGCGATTCGATGAGCGGCGCAATCTGCGTCGGTGATTTGCCGCGGCGTCGACGGATATCGCGGTCGCCCGCGCGAAAGTAAGTGTCGTAGACCTTTCTGATGCGATCGTCACTGAGCCCCGTCAGGTAGCTGATCGTATTGGTGCGGGCTTCGTGGCGGATCATGCGCATGGCCAGCTCGAATTGTCCGCGCTCACTGCGATAGCGATTGTCCGTTACACGCATGCGTTTTTCCCCGTGCTCTCTTTAGATTCGAACCAGTGTATACGCGCCATATATGGTAATTTACGACCATATATGGCAAATCGTAACAAAAAAGGCGAAAAATGATGCAAGAAAACAACAGTCCCCTCGATCATCTTGAGCTCGTGTATGAGATGAACCGGCTGTTCCTGAGTTTTCTGCAGGACCGGGCACGGCGCAGTTTCGATTGCCTGGGTCTGCCGGCGCCGATCGCTGCACGACTGCGTTCGGCCGGCGACGCGCAGCTCGATCGCGCGGCGGGCGTGCCGCATGCGCTGTTCAGGCTTGATCTCGAGCCCGTCAGCGCGGCCGATGCCCCGCTGGAATACGCCTCCTCCGAGGCGATTGCCCTTTACGCGCTGCAGTCCAGTCTGCTGCTCAGCGCGCGCAATTTGTGTCGGCAAAACCCACACCTTGCGCAGACGTTTCTCAGTCTGCCCGCGAGCACGCTGATCCGGCTGCGGTGTCTCGCGTTGATTGAGATCGCGACCGTCGCCCGCACGGCGCGACTGTGCAGTGCAGCTTTCGCCAATGAGCTCTGGCTCTGGCACGAAGTACTCGACGCCGAATCTTCGGGGGAGCAGCGGCGGCTGCGACTGATCGCGATGCAGCCCAGAGTGGCAGATCTGGGCCTGCCGGCGCGGGCCGCCGGCAGGCAAATGCGCTGAACTTCCCCACTCCCGGGCTCCAGTCAGTACAATACGCGCGCTGCCTGTTCGGGCAGCGCAACCAGACTGACCGGATCGTTCACGAATGCAGGCGCTTGAAATCTCGAATCTGCGCAAGGTCTACGCGAACGGCGTAGAGGCGCTCAAGGGAATCGACCTGGCGGTCGATGCGGGCGATTTCTTCGCACTGCTCGGTCCCAATGGCGCCGGAAAAACCACGACCATCGGTATTTTGACCTCGCTCGTGCGTAAGACCGGCGGAACCGTCAAAGTTTTCGGACGCGATCTGGATCGCGAGCGCAACGTCGTCAAATCGTACATCGGCGTCGTGCCGCAGGAAGTCAATCTGAACATGTTCGAGCGCAGCTTCAATACGCTCGTCAATCAGGCGGGCTACTATGGAGTTCCGTTAGGTACGGCGCGCAAACGCGCCGAAAAGTATCTGCGCGCTTTGCATTTGTGGGATCGCCGCGATGATATCGCGCGGACGCTCTCAGGCGGCATGAAACGGCGGCTGATGATTGCGCGCGCCCTGGTGCACGAGCCCCGACTGCTGATCCTCGACGAGCCGACGGCTGGTGTGGACATAGAGATACGCCGATCGATGTGGGAGCTGTTTAGCGAAGTCAACGCCGCCGGTACGACGATCATCCTGACG
>JASFSB010000020.1:0-11424 GCA_050114615.1 Gammaproteobacteria bacterium | reverse complement strand
ATCGTCTACGGATATCTGCGCCGCCGCCGAAGCCGGTGCAAGATGCTGCGTGTGCATCGACTCGCTGTCATCGGACGGTGTCTGCGCCTGATCGGGCAGCCGGACGAAGTCATCTTCGGTGAAGCTCGGATCGAGCGCGCGAATGCGATCGAGGATCGGCGGATGCGTCGCGAACCACCCGCGAAACGCGCGCGAGCCGCGCCCGAACAGCATGTGTGCCACTTCTTCTGCTTCCGCCGCCGTGAAATCGCTCGAGTAGCCGCCGATCTTCTTCAACGCGCCTGCCAGACCGTCAGGCTCGCGCGTGAACTGGACGGCTGAGGCGTCGGCAAGCATCTCGCGCTGCCGCGACACGGCTGCCTTGATCAATCGACTGAAGAAGACGCCGATCGAACCGATGACCGCGAGCGCGATCCCCAGAATGAGCGCGATCGATCCCTTGTCGCTGCGTGAGCGGCGCGTGAAGCGCATGGATCGCAGCATCCAGCGTCCGGCGAGCGCGAGCACGAGTATCCCGAAACTGAATCCGATCAGGCGCTGGTTGATCCGCATGTCGCCATTGAGGATGTGGCTGAACTCATGTGCGATGACGCCCTGCAGCTCGGCGCGATTCAGCCGCTCGAGTGCGCCGCGCGTCACCGCCACGGCTGCATCCGAGTGCTCGAGACCGGCAGCGAATGCGTTGATGCCCGACTCTGATTCGAGCACGAAGATATCGGGCACCGGAACGCCGGCGGCGATGGACATCTCTTCGACGACGTTGACGAGTCTGCGATGCAGCGGGTCCTTCGAATCCCCGTGGATCTCGGTGCCGCCGAGCATGCGAGCAACGCTCGCACCGCCGCGCGACAGGGTCGCACTGCGGCCTGCGCTCGCAATGACCATGAGCAGCAATACGATGCCGATCGTTGCCAGAAAAGGTATGAGAACGCTGCGCGTGCCATCGCCGATCGTGGTGCTGAGCAGCGGCTGGTCGAATGCAGGCAGAAACTGAAACAAGGCGGCTACGACGATCGCCGTGGCGAGCGCGACGCTCAGGAACGCCAGTGCGAAAAGCAGCACGAGATAACGAGTCGTGCGCCGGGACTGCTCCTGGCGGGCGAAGAAGTCCATGAATGCTTACTGGTCTTTGAATGAGACCTGCGGCACCTCACGTTTGATTTCATCGCCAAT
This sequence comes from Gammaproteobacteria bacterium, assembly GCA_050114615.1. Taxonomy (GTDB): domain Bacteria; phylum Pseudomonadota; class Gammaproteobacteria; order Steroidobacterales; family Rariloculaceae; genus JAHEEO01. The sequence continues at coordinate 10,251 of JASFSB010000020.1, read as the reverse complement.
GTCCAGAAACTCGGCACGCTTGAAGCCGAATTGACCAGCCACCAGGTTGCCCGGAAAATTCTCCCGGGCGTTATTGAAATTCATGACCGCGTCGTTGAATGCCTGTCGCGCGAACGAAATCTTGTTCTCCGTCGACGTCAGTTCCTCCTGGAACTGCATCATGTTTTCGCTCGCTTTGAGATCGGGGTAGCTCTCGACGAGTGCAAACAGTCGGCCCAGTGTGCCGCCGAGGGTCGTCTCTGCGGCGGCGAGCGCCTGAATTGCATCCGGATCGGCCGGGTTCGCCGCTGCATTGCGTAGTCCGTTCACAGCGGCATTGCGCGCGTTGACCACGGCCTCGAGCGTCGATTTTTCGTGATCCATGTAGCCTTTGACCGATTCGATGAGGTTCGGAATGAGGTCGTGCCGTCGCGTAAGCTGCACATCGATCTGTGAAAATGCGTTACCTACTCGGTTGCGCAGATTCACAAGATTGTTATAGATGGAAATCGCCCAAAGGACGACCAGCGCGATGACAATCAGGACAACGATCATAGTCATACGAAATCTCCCTCGAATTGCGCGCAGCATACGCCGCGCCTGCGTGGCTCGGCAATGCAACGGCCGGCGAATGCTGGTGGCGGCAGCAATGGTTGTTTGCGGCAGCGCAGCACAGGCTGCCTGGTTTGGCGAACGAATCGACCTGATGGGTACCAGCGTCTCGGTCGAGCTCTGGCACGAGGATGCCGTCGTCGGTGAGCAGCTCGTTACGCAGGTGATCGACGAGTATCACAGAATCGACGAGCTGATGAGCACTTACCGGGATTCGAGCGAGATTTCACACGTCAACGCGAATGCCGCGGCTGGTGCAGTGCGGATCAGTGAGGAACTGTTCGGACTGATCCGGCGCTCGCTCGAAGTTTCGCGACGCAGCGCAGGCGCGTTCGACATCAGCTATGAGAGCGTGGGGTACCTGTACGATTTTCACGAACGTCAGCGCCCGGGCGGTGAGCAGATCGCCGCCGCGCTGCCGGCAATCGACTATCGCGCGATCGAGCTCGATGCGCAACATTCGAGCATCGCGTTTACGCACGCTGGTACGCGCATCAACCTCGGAGGCATAGCGAAGGGCTATGCGGTCGAACGAGCCGCTCAGTGGCTGAAGTCAAAGGGTGTCGAGCATGCCGTGCTCAATGCCGGGGGCGATACGCGCGTCCTTGGCGATCGGCGCGGCGAACCGTGGATCGTCGGAATTCGCCATCCGCGCGCGCGCGACGACGTCATTACACGGCTGCCGCTCGTGAATGAAGCGATTTCCACATCGGGGGATTACGAGCGCTTCTTCGAGGAAGGTGGTCAGCGATACCATCACATCATCAATCCCGACACCGGACGACCGACCGACGAACTGATGAGCGTGACCGTCATCGGCCCTGACGCCGTGTTGACCGACGCTTTGTCCACTACCGTATTCGTGCTCGGCATGGAGCGGGGACTCGAATTGATCGAGACCTGGTCGGGTTACGAGGCAATCGTCGTCGATCGCGGCGGAATTCTGCGCTACTCGAGCGGACTGGCCGAACCGCAGTAGCCGAGCGTCGCTTCCCGGGCGCTCAGCCGGCGAGCGCCGTGCCGCGGGGGCGCCGCAGGGTCGTGAGCTTGCTGCTCTGCTCTTCGGCGAAGAACCGTCGGACCCGAATGGCAGCGCGAAATTTTGCGCCTCTGACGTGGCACTGGTACAGCACGTCCTTCATGACTTCGAGCAGCACTGCTGCGACCGTCAAATCGATCATCGGAATACTCGACTCTTCGCCGAAAAGCAGTTGCTCGATGGCCTCCGCTGCTGTTTCGTCGACGTCGCCGATGCGTATGATCTCGCGGCAGGTCTCGCGCCAATGCTGCGCGTGCGTGTCTTCAAGCGACTTGATCGATCTGCTCGCCGTGCACCTGCACATCAGCGCGAAAGCGTGAAACAGATCGGCGGAGTAACACCGCAGTGCCTCGTCGAAAGCCGTACGGACGTCGTCCGGCAGCCAGGCAAACGGGAATTGTTCCCGGTGAGCGCGTGCCGTATCGAGCGCATCGTCGTGCGGGCAGTCGTGATCCGCTGCCGTGTCAGGCTCGAATCGATCGGTGTGAATCGTGGCGCTCATGGCCATCAGTCTACTGCCTCTGCATCGGCCGGGCCATTCATTTAGCTGGCCAGGCGCTTATAGCGAATCCGTTCCGGCCGATCCGCGGCATCGCCCTTGCGTCGATGCAGATCGGCCGAATACTCGGCATAGTTGCCTTCGAACCAGACGACCTCGCTGTTGCCTTCGAATGCCAGAATATGCGTCGCGATGCGATCGAGAAACCAGCGATCGTGCGAAATCACGACGGCGCAGCCCGGAAAGTTCAGCAGCGCTTCTTCGAGCGCACGCAGCGTTTCGACATCGAGATCGTTCGTCGGCTCGTCGAGCAGCAGTACGTTTCCGCCGGAGCGCAGCAGCTTCGCCAGATGAACGCGATTGCGTTCTCCGCCGGACAGCAGGCCGACCTTCTTCTGCTGCTCGGAACCGCGAAAATTGAATCGGCCGACATAGGCCCGCGACGACGTTTCATAGTTACCTACGGTGAGCACGTCCTGGCCGTCACTGATTTCCTCCCAGACCGTTTTTTCGTCCGCAAGGCTGTCGCGGGACTGATCCACATACGCGAGCTGCACTGTTTCGCCCACGGCGATCTCGCCGCCCGTCGGCTGTTCGTTTCCGACGAGCATTCTGAACAATGTCGTCTTGCCGGCCCCATTCGGGCCGATGACGCCGACGATTCCCCCGGGCGGCAGGCTGAAGCTGAGATCCTGGAACAGGACCCGATCGCCGAAAGCCTTGCTGATCGAATCGGCTTCGATGACCTTATCGCCGAGCCGTGGTCCGGGGGGGATGTAGATTTCATTCGTCTCACTGCGAGACTGAAATTCCTTCGAATTGAGCTCGTCGAAACGCTGCAGGCGAGCCTTCGATTTCGCCTGACGAGCCTTCGGGTTCGATCGGACCCATTCGAGCTCTGTTTTGATCGTGCGCTGGCGCGCGGCTTCCTGTTTCTCCTCGAGCGCGAGACGCTGCTCTTTTTGTTCGAGCCAGCTCGTGTAGTTGCCTTCCCACGGAATGCCGTAGCCGCGGTCGAGTTCGAGAATCCACCCGGCAACGTTGTCCAGGAAATACCGATCATGCGTAACGGCCACGACCGTGCCACTGAAGTCGGCCAGAAATCGTTCCAGCCAGGCGACCGACTCGGCATCGAGATGGTTGGTTGGCTCGTCGAGCAGCAGCATGTCGGGTTCGGAAAGAAGCAGTCGGCACAATGCGACGCGCCGCCGTTCGCCACCGGAGAGGTGGTCGACGACCGCATCCCAGGGCGGCAGCCGCAGCGCATCAGCGGCGACTTCCAGTCTGCGCTCGATCTCCCATCCGGCGACGGCGTCGATCGCGTCCTGGAGCCTGCCCTGCTCTTCGAGCAGCCGATTCATCTCATCTTCATCGAGCGGTTCCGCAAAGCGGTCGCTGATCGCATTGAATCGACTGATCAGCTCCAGCGTCTCCGCAACGCCTTCCTCGACGCACTCGCGTACCGTGGCTGAAGGCTCGAGCTGAGGTTCCTGCGGCAGGTAGCCGACTTTGATGCCTGCCTGCGGCCGTGCCTCGCCTTCGAAGTCCTGGTCGACGCCCGCCATAATGCGTAGCAGAGTCGACTTGCCCGAGCCATTGAGGCCGAGCACGCCGATCTTCGCACCAGGGAAAAAGCTCAGCGAGATGTCGCGCAGAATGTGCCGCTTTGGCGGCACAACCTTGCCGAGCCCGTTCGTGGTATAGATGTACTGTGCCATAGCCTTCCTGTGCTCAGGCGCTGCCTGAAAAGGCACGGATTATCCATTGAACGATCGACGAAGCAAAACACAACTGCCGTGACCAGTACGCCTCAGGCATTGCTCGTGAGCGGCCCGGAAATCGCCGCCTACGGATTCCCCGGCGGCCATCCGTTCGGGCCGGACCGCCACGCCGCCTTTATTGCCGCGCTCGAGCGCTCGCCCGCCGCCGCGAAACTCGAGCGGCTGGCGCCGGTGGCGGCCACCACGAACGAATTGCTGCTGTTCCATACACCGGCCTATGTCGAACGAGTTCGCCGCATGTCGCGGGCAGGTCACGGTTACCTCGACGCCGGCGACACGCCGGCGTGGCCCGGTGTTTATGAAGCAGCGGCCTATGTCGTCGGCAGCACGTTGCTCGCATTGCGTCGCATTGCCGCCGGTGGGCCGCCGCGGGCATTCGTTCCGATCGCGGGGCTGCATCATGCAGCGCGCGATGCAGCGGCGGGCTTTTGCGTTTTCAACGACTGCGGCGTCGCGATCGAGGTCGCGCGCAGCGAGCTCGGGTTCCGGAAAGTGGCCTACGTCGACATCGACGCGCACCACGGTGACGGCGTTTTCTATGGCTTTGAGCACGACCCCGATGTCGTGTTCGCTGACATTCACGAAGATGGCCGTTACCTGTACCCTGGGACCGGCAATCGTCAGGAAACCGGCAAAGCTGCGGCAGCGGGCACGAAACTCAATCTGCCGCTGCCGCCCGGCGCGGACGATGCGGCGTTTTTTGCCGCCTGGGAGGAGGTCGAGGCACACGTGGCGGCAGGCGCGCCCGAATTGATCATTTTACAGTGCGGTGCAGATTCGCTCGCCGGTGACCCGATCACGCACCTGAATTTCAGCGCGGCCGCACATGGCCATGCGGCGCTTCGGCTGCGCGATCTCGCCGAGCGGCATTGCGGCGGCCGGCTGCTCGCCCTGGGCGGCGGCGGCTATGATCGCGGCAATCTCGGGCGCGCATGGACGCGCGTGTGCGAGGCTCTGACGTGAGCGCGCTCGATGCGGCACTGGCCGCGGCCATCGACGGCGAACGGCGCCGGCAGGAGACTTACATTGAGCTGATTGCCTCGGAAAATTACGCGAGCCCGCGAGTGCTGGCGGCACAGGGCAGCTGCCTGACGAATAAGTACGCCGATGGCTATCCAGGGCATCGAACGTACAGCGGCTGCGAATTCGTCGATGTCGCCGAGTCGCTCGCGCGTGAGCGGGCATGCGCATTGTTCGGCGCCGAATACGCCAACGTGCAGCCGTATTCAGGCACTCAGGCAAACGCGGCCGCGTTCATGGCGCTGCTCGAGCCCGGCGACACGATCCTGGGTATGGCCAACAGCCACGGTGGTCATATCACCCATGGCGACTCGCGGAGTTTCGCCGGCCGCTTCTATAAAGCCTTGCATTACACGACCGATCGCAACGGTCTGGTCGATTACGAACAACTCGGCACGCTTGCGCGCGAACACCGCCCGCGGATGATCATCGCCGGCTACTCAGCTTATTCACGCACGCTCGACTGGGCGCGTTTCCGGGCCGTTGCAGACGAAGTCGGTGCATGGCTGCTCGTCGACATGGCGCATGCGGCCGGGCTGGTCGCTGCCGGAGTGTGCCCGAATCCGGTGCCTTATGCCGATGTGTGTACGTCGACGACACACAAGACCTTGCGAGGTCCGCGCGGCGGGCTGATCCTCGCGCGCGATGCGGCGGCGCTCGGCGCCAGACTCGACGCCGCGGTCTATCCCGGCATCCAGGGCGGGCCGCTCATGCACGTGGTGGCCGCAAAGGCCGTTGCGTTCGAGGAAGCGCAGCGGCCGCAGTTCCGCGTCTACCAGGGCCGGGTGCTCGCGAATGCGGCGCATCTGGCCGCGGCGCTCGAACAGCACGGGTTTACGATCGTCACCGGCGGCACGGACAATCACATGATGCTGGTCGATCTCACTACGCGCGATTTGAGCGCCCTCGACGCCGCCTCACGACTGGAAGCGGCGCACATTGCCGTCAGCAGCTGGCGCCTGCCGCACGATTCCCCGGAACGAGCGCCGCACGGTCTGAGGCTGGGTACGCCCGCCGTCACGACGCGGGGTTTCGGGCCTGAACAGATGCAGGAACTCGCGGTACTCATCGCGCAGGTCGTCGCAGGCAGCGACACTGCATGCGAACGCGCCCGCGGGCGCGTCGCGCAGTTGTGTCAGAGTTATCCGGTCTACGGCCCGGGATCCACCTGGGACGAATGAATGCATTGCCCCTTTTGCACCCATTCCGACACGCGGGTCATTGATTCGCGGCTCGCCGGCGAGGGTCGCCAGGTGCGGCGTCGCCGCGAGTGTGTCGACTGCGGCGAACGGTTTACGACGTTCGAGTCACCGGAACTCGTCATGCCGCGGGTCGTCAAGCGCGATGACCGGCGCGAGCCGTTCGATTACCTCAAGCTGCGCAATGGCGTCGTCAGCGCGCTGCAAAAACGACCCGTCGCCAGCGAAGATATCGAGCGCCTGCTGGAACGAGTCACCCACCGGCTGCAAACCGTCGGTGAACGCGAAGTGGCCAGCGCATTCATCGGAGATATCGTCATCGAAGAGCTGCGTGAGCTCGACGAAATCGGCTACGTGCGTTTTGCGTCGATTTATCGAAGCTTTCAGGACGTAACCGAGTTTCAGGACGAGATTCAGCGCATGCGCGCGCGCGCACGTGCGAGCGCCGATCGTGAGCAGATGTCGCTGCTCCCCGACGACAATGACGACTGACGCGCAGCTGATGCAGCGTGCGCTCGAACTCGCTGCCAACGCGTTGTTTGACACCGACCCCAATCCGGCCGTTGGTTGTGTGGTGGTCGCTGACGATGTGATCGTCGGGGAGGGCTGGACGCAGCCGGCCGGCAGCGCACATGCTGAGATCGTCGCACTGGAAGCGGCCGGCGCGCGGGCGGCGGGCGCAACGGTATATGTCACGCTCGAGCCTTGCTGTCACACCGGCCGCACCGGTCCGTGCACCACTGCGCTGATCGCCGCCGGCGTGACCCGCGTCGTCTACGCACTCGAGGATCCGAATCCGGCAGTGGCCGGCCGCGGTGCACAGCTGTTGCGCAGTGCCGGCATCGAAGTGGACGTCGGTTGCGGCGCACATGCAGCGCGGCGACTGAACGAAGGTTTCATCACTCGAATGGAAACAGGGCGGCCGTTCGTGCGCCTGAAGATCGCTGCGTCGATCGATGGTCGAACCGCGTTGCGCAACGGCGCGAGCAAATGGATCACGGGCCCGCAGGCACGCGCGGATGTTCATCGCTGGCGCGCACGCTCGAGCGCCGTGCTGACGGGTATCGGAACAGTGCTCGCTGACGATCCGCGACTCACTGCGCGGCCCGCCGATCCGGGCATCGGGTTTTTGCCGCCGCTGCGGGTCGTGCTCGACTCGGAATTGCGCATGCCGGCGCAGGCGCGGATGCTGCTGGACAACGACGCGCCGGTGCTCGTGCTGACTTGCGCGGACCTCGATCGAGCCCCGGCATTCCCCGCGCACGTCGAAACGGTCCGGGTCGCGGCTGACGCAGCTGGTCGCTGTGACCTGCATGCCGTGCTCGAGCTGCTTGCACGTCGCCAGATCAACGATCTGATGGTCGAAGGCGGCCGCACGCTCTGCGGCGCATTGCTGAGCGCAGGAATGGCAGACGAACTGCTCCTCTACACCGCCCCCGTCGTGCTGGGCGATGACGCGCTCGGTATGTTCGCCATTGACGGGCTGACCGAAATGGCCCAGCGATACGAGTTCACGATCGACAGCGTCGTGCAGCTCGGCAGCGACTTGCGGGTTGTGTTGCGCCCGGGTAATTTTGCGCCTCCACACGCCAGCCGGTCGTAAAGCAACGCTCGTGTTTACCGGGATTATCAAAGCGGTCGGCCGCATCGCGGAAATCGCCGATCACGGCAGCGACTTCCGAATGCGGATAGCGACGGGTTCACTGGATCCACGCGACTGGCCACAGGGGGCGAGCGTCGCAGTCAATGGCGTGTGTCTCACGGCCGTCGAACTCGGCGCCGGCAGCTTCGTCGCCGATCTTTCTGCCGAAACACTGCGTGTGACGACGCTCGGCAGGCTCGCCGCCGGAGCGCCGGTCAATCTCGAACCGGCACTGCGCATCGGCGAGTCACTCGACGGGCACCTCGTGCAGGGTCACGTCGACGGGATCGCGGAGGTCACCGCAATCGAATCTCAGGGGCGCTCGCAACGACTGGGTATCACGCTGCCGCCACCGCTGCGCCGCTACGTTGCGAAAAAAGGTTCAGTCGCGGTCGATGGTGTGAGTCTGACCACAAACGCGGTCGATCAGGACGGGTTCGAGGTCATGATCGTCCCGCATACGCGGGCAGCCACGATTATTCAGCATTATGAGGTGGGTACAGCTGTTAATATTGAGGTGGACATCGTCGCGCGTTACCTGGAAAGGCTGAGCGCTCATTCTCCGTGACGCTCGCCAATGGAAGAAGCTCTATGATTCAACTGCCTGAGGACGATCGATCGGCATCGGGATTCGACTCGATCGAGAATATCATTGCCGCGCTGCGCGCTGGCGAGAAGGTCGTGATTCTTGATGACGAGGATCGTGAGAACGAAGGCGACATCGTGATGGCGGCAACGAAAGTGCGCCCGGACGACATCAATTTCATGGCTCGCTATGCGCGTGGCCTGATTTGTCTGACGATGACACGGGCGCGGTGCGAGCAGTTGCGTCTGCCGCTGATGGTCGGCGATACGGATCGCCGTCGGACGACGAACTTTACGATATCGATCGAGGCAGCGGAGGGGGTGACGACCGGCATCTCCGCGCACGATCGGGCAAGAACGGTGCGTGCGGCGACGGCACCGGATGCGCGACCGGAAGATCTGAACCAGCCCGGCCACATATTCCCGATCATGGCGCAGCCCGGCGGGGTCCTGACGCGCGCGGGGCATACCGAAGCCGGCTGCGATCTCGCGCGGCTCGCCGGGCTCGAGCCGGCCGCCGTCATCGTCGAGATCATGAACGAGGACGGGACGATGGCGCGGCGCGACAACCTGATGCGGTTCGCGCGCCAGCATGGTCTGCGCATCGGCACGATTGCTGATCTGATCCAGTATCGGCTCGAGCACGAGGAATCGGTCGAGGCCATTGCGGATCAGCTCGTGCAGACCGATTTCGGGGAATTTCGCATGATCTGTTTCGAAGACCATGTGAACCGGGCCGTGCATGCGGCGCTCGTGCGCGGCACCATTGCGCGCGACAAACCCGTGCTCGTTCGCGTGCATCGTCAGGACAGTCTCGGTGACGTGCTCAATATCAGGCAGCCCGACAAGGCCTGGCCGCTGCGCGAGGCGATGCGCTACGTGGCTGAGCACGACAACGGCGTGATCGTCCTGCTCAGGCACGAGGAATCTGCACGGGAATTCATGTCGGCCGTGCGCGGCTTGTCTGAAAAGCAGCGCCCGCGTATCGGCGCCGAAAAAGCGATGGATGTGCGCACGACCGGCACCGGTTCGCAGATTCTGCGCGCTCTCGGAGTTCGGCGCATGCGCGTACTGAGTGCCCCTTACACGATGCACGGCTTGTCCGGGTTCGGGCTGGAAATCGTCGAATACATCGGCAGTGATCGCACGGAAAGCGGCGATGACTAATCCCGTCAATACGATCGAAGGGGACCTCAATGCGCGCGGCATGCGTTTTGGTATCGTCGCTGCTCAGTTCAATGAGCTGATCGTCGAGCGCCTCGTCGAGGCGGCCATTGTGACCTTGCGCAAACACGGGGCCGACGACAGCGACGTGACGCTCGTCAAGGTGCCCGGCAGCTTCGAATTGCCGGTCGTCGCCGGTCGAATGGCCGCCTCGCGCAGCTATGACGCGCTGATTGCGCTGGGTTGCGTCATTCGCGGTGCGACGCCGCATTTCGACTACGTGGCCGGTGAGGCTGCGAGCGGACTTGGCCACATCGCGCGTCAATACGATATAGCAGTCGGCTTCGGTGTGCTGACCGTCGACACGATTGAGCAGGCCCTCGAGCGTGCAGGCACCAAGGCAGGCAATAAAGGAGCGGATGCCGCGCTCGCAGCGCTCGAGACAGCGGCGGTATTGCGACGCATAAGCGGTTAAGTGTCTGCAAAACGCGCCAGCCGCTCGACGGAGCGCCGACGACGAAGCCGCGAGCAGCTCGTGCGAGCTGTTTATCAATGGCAGCTCGCAGACTCGGAAGCCGCCGAATTGATTGAGCAATTCACCGCAAACAAGCGTCGCCCGGTAGATGCAGAACACTTCGCGCGCGTGCTCAACTATGTGTTGCAGGAATCCGATTCGCTCGATGCCGTCATCGCGGAGTACGCCGTTCGATCACTCGACCATCTGGACGAGA
>JASFSB010000019.1:0-11436 GCA_050114615.1 Gammaproteobacteria bacterium | reverse complement strand
ACCGGCAAGATAGTTTTCGATTCTTTTTTGCGTGTTGCCCTGATCCTGGTCGCTGAACTGCACGCCTATTCCTGCGGTACGTTTACCTTGTGCCCCTTTGGGTGTTATCCAGATGACCCGCCCGGCTACGGGAATCTTTTCTTCTTCGCCCATCACACTGAGCAACATGAAGACTTCGTCGCCGAGCTTGTAACTGGAATTGGTGGGAATGAACAATCCGCCATTCTTCACGAAAGGCATATACGCCAGATACAGCGCGCTTTTATCCTTGATCGTGAGCGTAAGCAGTCCCGGCTTGTTCACGTCATTCCCTTGTCAGCAGCAAAACCCAAAACGAGGGCACGCATGGCCAGCTGAACGTTAATCCCGCCGGTCAGGTCTCTGCGCAGTCGCTCAGCTTCCTCAACACGCTGAAAAAGCGTACGTAGACTCAATGCCCTCGCTGCATTATGCAAGCTCGAGTCAGCCGATTCTGTGATCAGTTTCGAACCGTTTCGAACGCAACGCAGACGAATCAAACCGTGCAACATTCGCACAAGCCAGGCCAAAGTGTGATCGGCATCACCTTTTGACCACGCATCGGCGATTTCCAGGGGATTGCCACGTTCTTCGAGGACGGCAATCAACTGCTGCCGATGCGCTTCATCTGCATCGATCCCTTCCCCGTCAAGCGCTTCGAGCCATTGCAGCGGCGACAGCGCCGGCGCGGCCAAGGTGACCGCGTCGGCGACATCCGGACGCTTTCCCGCCCAGTCCGCCAGCTCGGATGCATCCGGCAGTCGCAGCGACAGCTGCTGACAGCGGCTGCGCACCGTTGCAGGCAGCAGTCCGGGACGATGGCTCACCAATACGAGATAGCTGTCGGAGGTCGGTTCCTCAAGCGTCTTCAGCAGGGCATTCGCCGCTGAAACAGTCATGGCCTCAGCCGGCTCGATGATGACGACTTTGCCGGTACCGCCATAACTGCTCAGGGACAGCGTTTCGCAGATTTGCCGGACCTGCTCCACTGCGATCGTGTGCTTGCCGCTGTCCGGATGTACGAGATGCAGATCCGGATGGTGGTTCCGCGGTTCATACCTGGTGCGCATTCCCTCCAGAAACGCATACGCCGTGAGCGTATCGGGCTGCCCGTGCCGCAGGCTCTCGAGCAGGCGAGTCGCGAATACGAGCGCAAGATTCGTCTTGCCGACACCAGCGGCACCATGAATCAGCCAGCCATGTGCGAGACGTTGCCCGGCATGCGCCTGCTCCAGACGATTCAGCGCTCCGAAGAGCCAGGGACAAAGCGCTCGACTCAACACGTTTGACTGTTCTGGTATCTGCACCATGCGCGGAATCAGCCTACTCGCGCGGCGATGAACCGCTCCAGCACAACGCGCAGCGACAGCTGCACATCCTCCTCAGTCTGTGCAGCATCGATGACCTGCACGCGCTCCGGCTCGCGTGCGGCGATCGCATGGTATTCCGCTCGTACGCGCTCAAAAAATTCACGTCCTTCCTGCTCGAAGTGATCCATCTCTCTGTGGCGAATTCGACCGAAACCGATATCCAGCGGTGCGTCGAGCAACAGTGTCAGATCCGGCTGCAGTCCCTGCAACACCACTTTCGCCAGATTCTTCAGGAGTTCGGAGTTTACGTTGCGCCCGGCTCCCTGATAGGCCAGCGTCGCATCAACGAAGCGGTCGCAGACAACCCATTTTCCTGCATCGAGAGCCGGCCGTATCACACGCTCGATATGATGAGATCGCGCCGCGTACATCAGCAACGTCTCGGTTGTCGCAGACAAGCTGCCGGCACGGGAACTCAGCATCCACTCCCTGATTCGCTCTCCCAGTTGCGTGCCGCCCGGTTCCCTCGTGACGATGACTCGATTGCCGGCCTCCTCCAGTAACTCTCGAATGAAGCGGATGCTCGTCGATTTACCGACGCCCTCCGTGCCCTCTATGGTTATGAATACGCCACTCACTGCCCGCTGCTCCTGTCGCGCAGCCGCTGCAAATATCGCTGCACGGCAGCGTTGTGCTCCTGCAGCGTCGCCGAGAAGTAATGACTTCCGTCGCCCTCACCGGTTGCAACGAAATACACACTGTCGCCAGGCATTGGGTCGACCGCCGCTTCGATCGCAGCGCGTCCCGCCAGCGCAATGGGTGTCGGCGGCAAACCACTTCGTGTGTACGTATTGTACGGCGTGTCTTTCAGCAGGTCGGCTCGCCGGATATCGCCATCCCAGGCCTCGCCCAGACCGTAAATGACGGTCGGGTCGGCCTGCAGGCGCATGCCGCGCCTTAGCCGTCGAGAGTAGACTCCTGCGATCTCGCGGCGCTCGCTGGTCAGGCCGGTTTCCTTCTCGATGATCGAAGCAAGAATCAGCGCATCGTACGGTGTCGCCACCGCGATATCCGGGCTTCGCGTCTGCCATGCCTGGTCCAGCGCCGCATTGAGCGCATCATGCGCGCGCGCCAGCACATCCAGGTCGCTCGTGCCACGGGGAAAATGATAGGTATCGGGCAGGAACTGCCCCTCGGGATGAGTATCCGGTTTGCCGAGTCGCTCCATCACGATACTGTCTTCGAGCCCCGTGAGCGTTACCGCTTCGTGTTCTCGCAAAGCCGCGAGCATTTCGCTGAAGCGCCACCCTTCCACGATCGTAAAGCTGTATTGCACGACGTTGCCGCTGACCAGTAACTCGAGTAGCTGCACCGGGGTCGTCTGCGCGGGTATATCGAATTCGCCCATCTTGATATCAGTCGCCGTTCCGCCGATTCGGCCGTACCATGTGAATAGTCCTGGATGTTCGAGTATTCCGGCCTGCGCCAGCTCAGTGCCGACTCGTGACAATGTGCTGCCGGATTTTACTTCGATGCGTACCGACGCTCCTTCGATGCGCAGTGGCGAATTCAGCGCCTGCCAGGCATAGACGGCCATGCCGCCTGCAGCACAGATCGCCAGCACGACGAGTGCTGCCAGAATGATCACGACGCGCTTCAATAACATATTTAGCTCAACGCGGATAAATCTCGAGTTGCTGCATCAGAGATTGTGTAAGGGCGCCGACCGAAAACGCAATGTCGTCCAGCACACAAACCGGCCAGATTCCGAAAATTGAGTTACACAGGAACACTTCGTCAGCGGATTGAAAGAATCCGAGCTGCAGAGCGCGCTCCACGACTGTGATGCCGTTCGAGCGCGCTGCATCGATAACGGCGCTGCGCATGATTCCGGCCACGCCGCAAAGGTCGAGTTTCGGTGTATGGAGTGTGGAATCCGTCACGGCAAACAAATTGCTCATCGTGCCGGATATGACCTGACCGCCAGCCGACAGCATCAGGCCCTCATCGGCATTGGCCGCTGCAACCTCCCTCTGCGCGAATATCTGCTCGAGCCTGCACAGGTGTTTCATGCCCGCCAGCACCGGGTTCTCTCCCAGGCGTGTGGCGCAGCGAATCACACGCACGCCTTTGGTGTAGTGTTCCGTCGGCCAGGATGGCCATGGGAACACGCCCACGATGCGACGCGGCAACGGTGCTGCCGGTGGTCGATATCCGCGCCCGGCACTGCCGCGTGTGACGATCACTTTTATGACGCAATCCTCGCGCACCGTCGCCAGGCGCGCAACGTCTGCTGCAATCAGTTCACGGTCCGGCGGGGCGAACCCCAGACGCTCGCATGAATCGCGGAGCCGCGCGTAGTGTCGCGCAAAGTGGCGTGGCAGTCCGCCCGTTACGGCGATTGTTTCGAACAGACCATCGCCATAGGCAAGCCCGCGATCATCCGGCGGAACGCCGCTGCGTTCCTCACCATCGATTAGCCAGGCCGGATCCATCGCGACGAGGCCGCGCTATCGGCCCTAATCGAATCGTTTAAAAACGACGGTGCCGTTCGTTCCGCCAAAGCCGAACGAATTCGAAAGCGCGGCCTCGAGCTTCGCCTCGCGTGCAGTATTGGCGGTATAGTCGAGATCACAGGCAGGGTCCTGATTCTCGAGATTGATAGTCGGCGGTATCACCTGGTCGCGCAGGGCAAGGGCAGTGAAAATCGCCTCCGTAACGCCGGCCGCGCCGATCATGTGACCTGTGGTCGACTTGGTTGAGCTGACGGCCAGAGATCTGGCCTGATCACCGAACGTCGCCTTGATCGCGTTCGTCTCCGCAACGTCACCCAGCGGAGTCGACGTTCCATGGGCGTTGATGTAGCCGATGTCCTCGGGATTTAACTCTGCATCGGCAAGTGCGTTGCGCATGCACCGCTCGGCACCTTCTCCGCCTTCGGCCGGCGCGGTGATGTGATAGGCGTCAGCACTCATACCGAAACCGACGAGTTCGGCAATGATGTTTGCTCCGCGCGCTCTGGCGAATTCGTACTCTTCGAGCGCCATGCAGCCAGCGCCGTCTGACAGCACAAAGCCGTCGCGATCGGTGTCGAAGGGTCGACTCGCCTTCTCCGGTGCGTCATTGCGTGTCGACAGTGCGCGCGCCGCGCAGAATCCGCCGAGTCCAAGCGGCGTCGTCGCGTATTCGGCACCGCCTGCGAACATGACGTCGGCATCACCGGCCTGAATCAGTCGCGCAGACAAGCCGATGCAATGCGTGGAGGTCGTGCAGGCGGTCACCGTTGACAGATTGGGACCCTTGAAGCCGTGCATGATCGAGATATGCCCGGAGATCATGTTGATGATACTCGCTGGTACGAAGAACGGAGATATTCGGCGCGGCCCGGCGTCGAGCCACTTCGTATGGTTATTCTCGATCGTGTAAACGCCGCCGATTCCCGAACCCATCATGACGCCGATACGCGCAGCGTTTTCCTCTGTCGTTTCGAGCCCGCTGTCGACGATCGCCTGCTGCGCAGCGGCGATGCCGTAATGGATGAATGGATCGCACTTACGCGCTTCTTTCGGCTCCATGTAGTCTGCGATATCGAAATCGCGGACCAAACCGGCGAATCGGGTCGAGAATGCGCTGACATCCCAGGTGTCGATCGGACCGATGCCACTGACGCCGTTACACGCGTTTTCCCAGGCGCGGGCAACGGAGTTGCCAATCGGCGCAAGCAGGCCGAATCCTGTGACGACTACGCGGCGACGTGACATCGCTGTGCTCAGACTATCCCGACTAAAATCAGAATGGATGAATGTCTAATAACGGCTGGAATCAGGAGGCTTCCTTGCGCGCCTTCACGTAATCGATGGCTTCCTGAACGGTCGTGATTTTCTCAGCGTCTTCGTCCGGGATCTCCGTCTCGAATTCCTCTTCGAGCGCCATTACCAGCTCGACGGTATCGAGGGAGTCAGCACCCAAATCGTCGACGAATGAAGCATCGTCTTTGATTTCGTCCGCCTTCGCGCCGAGCTGCTCGGCAATGATTCCTCTGACCTGATCTTCGATGCTACTCATCTAGATTTATCCCCTTCGACTCCTGATTGACGCAGCGCCAGCGGCACCGGCCGTGAGGCGCGTATTGTAGAGAAATCCCCCGCACTTTTGCACTGAAAAACGGCGATTCTCCGCCAACTGGTGCGGGTCGCCGCTCAGGCCATATACATCCCGCCATTGACGTTGATCGTTTCGCCTGTGATGTACGAGCCTGAATCCGCACACAGGAAAACGACCGCCGCAGCGATGTCGGCAGGCGTCCCGAGCCGGCCGGACGGGATGCCGGCACGCAGACTTTCGACCTGGTCTGCACCCAGCGCGCGGGTCATATCCGTTTCGATGAATCCCGGTGCAACCGTGTTGACGGTGATATGTCTGGAAGCGACTTCGCGCGCCAGCGACTTGCCGAAGCCAATGATCCCCGCCTTGGCGGCAGCGTAATTGCCCTGGCCTGGATTGCCGGTCAGGCCGACGACGGAGGCAATATTCACGATGCGCCCCCACCGGGCTTTGATCATCCCGCGCAGGCAGGCCTTACTGAGGCGAAATACGCCGCTGAGATTCGTCTCGATCACGTCGCTCCATTCGTCCTCCTTCATACGCATCAGCAGGTTGTCGCGTGTAATACCGGCGTTGTTGACCAGAATGGTTGCCGCACCCTCGCTGGCAGTAATATCAGCCAGCACGGCGTCGGCGGCACCCGGTTCGCGGACATTGAGTTCCAGGCCGCGACCGGCGATGCCGCGTGCCGCCAGGCTCGCGGTGATTTCCTGCGCGCCGGCGTCGCTCGTAGCGGTTCCGATCACCTGCGCGCCCTGGCTCCCGAGCGCCCACGCAATCGCCTGGCCTATGCCGCGACTGGCGCCCGTGACAAGCGCAACCCGTCCCTCGATACCGGGCCAGCGCGGCAACTCCACTGAATCCATTGATCTGCCCTCCTGACCGGCGCGGATTATAGCGGTGCGCTCGCCCGGCCAGCCAGCACCTGGGCGCGTGACATAACATAAAACAGCAACCCTCCCGCGGCCCCGTACAGGTGTGCGTCGACCACCACCGGACCGACGTCGAGTGCCACAGTGAATGGCATCGTGCCCCGCAGCTGTTCCCAGCCCAGTTTCAGGGCGAGGCCGCCCAACATCGCGAGCCCGAAACGCGGCCGGGCTTCGCAGACGCGCGCCGCCCCCAGGGCGAACCAGCCATGCAGCACGCCTGATAATCCGACATACCAGGCAGTCTGCGGGGACCAGGCATACAGCCCGATCGCTATGCATACGGCCGCCGTGAGCCCGGCGCCGAGCCATGCCCGCACTCGAATCTCCCCGCCAAAGAGCCACACCAGCAGGCCGAGTCCGGCCAGATTCAGAATCGTGTGCGCCGGGCCGAGATGCACCAGATGCGCCGTCACCACCCGCCACCACTGGCCGTCAGCGAGCGCACTGCGGTCATAGCGCAGCCATTCGCGAGCCACCTCACCCGGCAGCGCAACGATCAGACAGACCCCGATGAGTGCTGCGAGCGAAAGGCTTCCGAGATGGGCATAGCGCCTTGAATCTTGCGGTTTTGTCACATGTCCGCCAGGGTGTTTGTGCTATCTTCTGGCGAATCATTACGGAGCGCCGAGAGGCTGAAGTCGTTCATGGAACGCCGCAATCTTCGCCGTGCCAGAGAGCGCGGTTTTACGCTCATTGAGATCATGGTTGTCGTCGTGATTATCGGCCTGCTTGCGGCCATTGTCGCGCCAAACTTTTTTAGTCAGGTGGATACCGCCACGATTAATGCTGCCAGGTCCGATATTCGCGGAATCGAGACGGCACTGAATCTGTACCGACTCGACAATTTCCGCTACCCGACGACGGCCGAGGGGCTGGAAGCGCTCGTCAGCAATCCTGGCGGGGCAGTCGAGGAGACATGGAAACAATACCTGCCGCGCGTGCCGAGCGATCCCTGGAACGTGCCCTATCAGTACCGTAGCCCCGGTCAGCAAAGTGGCGGAGACTTCGATGTCTTTACGCTCGGCCGCGACGGCCAGGAAGGTGGCGATGGCCAGGATGCCGACATCGGGAACTGGAATATCGAATAGCGCCAAAGGGCGGTGCCACGCGGGTTTCTCACTGCTCGAGCTGATGGTCGTCGTGGCCATCATCGGCATCATGGCCGGTGCGCTGATTCTCTCTTCGGGTCTCGGCAGCGAGGAGCGCATTCAGGAGCGTGAAGCGTATCGGTTGAGCGGACTTCTCGGTTTGTTGCGCGAAGAAGCGCTCATGCAGAACCGGGATTTCGCACTCGAACTCACCGAGTCCGGCTATCGTTTTCTGCAGTACGACTATGTGCAGCTACGCTGGATCCCACCGATTAACGAAAGGCTCTTCGTCGATTACACGCTGCCGGACGAAAGGCTTTCCGTCGAATTGGTTCTCGAAGGCCGCTACATTCCGCTGGAATCCGCATTCGAAGAGGCTCCCGAAGATGACGCGGCTCCCGAACCGCAATTGCTCGTACTTTCCAGCGGCGAGTTGACGCCTTTCGAGCTCGGGTTCCGTTTCGCTGACACACAGGGCCGCTACCGCCTCACTGCGGAAATCGATGGTACCGTCGAAGTCACCAGAGAAGGGTTCAACGAACGGTGATCAGGTTGCGTGAAAACCGCAGCGTGCGACGCTGCCGCGGCTTCACGCTGATCGAGGTGCTCGTCGCGCTCGTTATTGTATCGCTTGGCATGATGGCCGTTCAGACCCAGCTCGAACGCTATGTCCTGACTGCGCGTTTTCTGGAAGACAAGACGCTTGCTTCATGGATCGGCAGCAATAAGGTCGTCGAACTCAGTACTGCCGCGGCCTGGCCTGATCTCGGCACGTCCAATCAGGAACTGGAATTCGCCGAGCGCCTGTGGCTGCTCGAAGTCGAAGTCAGTGAAACGCAGGTCGACAATCTCCGCCGCGTCGACGTCGACGTGTCGTACGCCGATGCGCCCGATACGATCGTGCAGCGCGTCTCCGGCCTGATCGAGCCACCGGCACCGGCCGGGTTCGTGCCCGTGCGCTGGCTCAGCGTCGCTCAGGGAGGCGGCCCGTGAAGCTTCGCTCCCGCCTCGCCGCTTTCACGCTGATCGAGCTGCTCGTTGCAATGGCAATCGTGGCGATTGTCGGGGCAATCGCGTTCGGAGGAATCAACCTCGTCATCGACCAGCGCGAAATCGCGCATGAACGAGTCGAACGCTGGCGTAACATTCAGCTGGCGATGCGACTGGTCGTGCAGGATCTGGCGCAGCTTCATCCGCGCCCCATGCGCGAAGATTTCGGCGAGGGGCATCTTCCGGCGCTGCTGTCCACAGCGAATTCTCAGTTCGCACTCGAATTCAGTCGCGGCGGCTGGCCCAATCCGGCCGGGTTCCCGCGCGGCACCGTAGCGCGCGTCGCCTACGACTGGGAGGACGACAAGCTCGTTCGCTACCACTGGCCGGTCATGGATCGCACCCCCGACGTCGTCCCGGCACGCACCGAACTGCTCGACGGCGTGACTGGCGTCGAAGTGGAGTTTCTCGATCGCAGCGGCAGCTGGCAAACTCAATGGCCGGCCCTGGGTATCGGCGGCGGCGGCCCGCAGCAGGATGTCAATCGGCCCCGAGCTGTCCGATTCATTATCGAGCTCGAGGATTTCGGTCGGGTCTGGCGCGATGTGGAGACGAGCGGATGAGACCGTCACTGCAACGCCAGCGCGGTGTCGCTGTCATTACTGCCATCTTGATCGTCGCGATCGGCACTTCGATCGCCGTCAGTCTGCTCTGGGAATCGACGCTCGACCAGCGTCGCACCGAGTCCGCGGTAATGGGCGACCAGGGCCTGCTTTGGGTGCAGGGTGCCGAAGCCTGGGCTGCAGACATTCTGCGCCAGGATCTGGTCGATTCTCCCGATGCAGACAGCTTCGCCGACATCTGGGCAATCGAACTCGCCCCGCTACCCGTCGAAGGCGGCACGATCGCGGGCAGCCTCGAGGATCTGCAGGGACGATTCAACATCAACAATCTGCTCAACGTAGACGGTACCGAGAACGAACTCGCCGTCGCACAGTTTCAACGCCTGCTCGCTTCGCTCGACATTGACCCGAGTATCGCAGGGCGCACAGTCGACTGGCTCGATGCCGATACTGAACCGCGTTTCCCCGACGGTGGCGAGGACGTCGCCTACTCCGGCGAAACGATTCCTTACCGCACTGCGAATGTGATCGTCACGAGTACATCCGAGCTCATGGCAGTATCCGGTATGGACAAGGAATCGTATGCCGTGCTCGAGCCCTACGTCGCGGCATTACCGCAGGGCACGACGCTAAACGTCAATACGGCATCGAACTACGTGCTTGCCTCCTTATCGGATGACATCGATCTGTCGACCGCGGAATCGCTCATCTTCGAGCGTGCCGATGCACAGTTCGTCGATATCGAAGCCAGCTTCGGCGGACTCATCGAAGACGATGTCTTTTCCACGATAGATGCCGTTTCGACACACTTTCTGCTGACGGCAACCGTTACACTAGGCAACTCGCAAACGACGATCAGAAGCGTGCTGCAACGCGATCCCAGCGGCATCACGCGCGCGATATTCAGAAACCTCGGAGTACATTGACGGGTATGGCAGACAGTCTTGTATTGCGGCTGCATGACGGAACTGACGATTGCGAATGGGTCGTTGTGGACGCGGACGGCCGGCAAACTGAACGCCGGCGCGAAGGCCGCCTGAGTGACGTACGCGCGTACGCAACCGGCCGGCGCCTGATCGTCCTCGTCCCCGGAGGCACCGTCGTGACGACGCGTGCCGAGCTGCCGCAGGTCAGTAAGGCGCGCCTGCGCCAGATGTTACCGTTCGCGCTCGAGGATCAGTTTGCCGAAGATGTTGCATCGCTGCACTTTGCTGCCGGTTCACGCAACGACGCCGGCGAGCTGTACGTGTCGGTCGTCGCGCGCGATCGCCTCGAGGAGTGGCTCGCGCGTCTGGAGGCTGCGGACCTTGCGCCGACGGTCATCTATGCCGACACTGACGGCGTCGCAGACACGCCGTCCACGCTCAACGTCGTCGTTGAGAACGATACGATCTTCGCCAGGCTGCCCGGCGATGCCGCGTTGTCGATCGAGGGACTCGAGCTTGACGATGCATTCGCCATGGTCACCGACGCCGGTGATGGGCAGACAACGATCCAGCATGCGCTGCTGTGCATCGATGCGGCAGCACGTGAACGAAACGCCGGGCAGATCGAAGCACTGTCTCAGCGGTTTTCAGGCCTCGACATCCGGCTCCTGCAGGACGACGCATTGCCCATGTTCGCGACAAAGCTGATCAATCATCCTGGCGCGAACCTGTTACAGGGTCCCTACGCTCCCAGGTCCAACTGGGGCGCCATGCTGAAGCCATGGCGGGTCGCGGCAGTGCTCGCAACGGTTCTGATCGTCACGGTTGTGCTCGGTACGGTCATCGATTACACGCAACTGCGGCGCACGGAAGCAACGCTGACCGACACGCTGGAGGCCCGTTGCAGCGCAGAGTTCAGGGCTGCAGGCCTGAGCCAGTGCGAGGCGGAGGTTCAGGCGCGGCTGCGCAGCCTCGGCGAAGTCAACGGTGGCGGCGAGGAGTTTCTCGCGACGCTGGCAAGAGTGGCTGAGACGACTGACAGCACCAATACCATGCGGACGCTCAGCTACAGAAACAGTGTAATGGACGTGCAGATCGTAACCCCGGATATTCCCGCGCTCGATGAATTCAGCCGGCGCCTTGATGAGGCAGGACCATTCACCGTGCAGGTACAGTCGACGAACCCGCAGGAGGACGGTCGTGTCGAGTCACGGGTTCAGATCGTCGGAGAGAACCGATGAAGACGTGGTGGCAGAGCCTGCAGCCGCGCGAACGTCTCATTCTTGGCGGTGGCGGCGTAATCGCTTTGCTGATTGTGCTGTGGCAATTCGCATGGCAGCCGCTGACGAACGGCCGCGAGCAACTGCGTGCGTCGATCGCGCAGAAGGAGCAGCTCCTGAGTGACATCTCGTGGGCGGGCGCGATCGACACCGACGATTCGCTGC
>JASFSB010000018.1:0-11473 GCA_050114615.1 Gammaproteobacteria bacterium | reverse complement strand
GCGCAATGGCCTGAGGAACACGCGCGGAACGATTGCAGCGGCGCGCACCGCTGATCCACATTCAGCGACCGCACAGTTCTATATCAATACAGTCGACAATCCCTACCTCGACGCCAGCGCATCGGACTGGGGGTACACGGTATTCGGGGAAGTCACCGAAGGCATGGACGTCGTCGACGCCATCAGCCACCTTGCCACCGGCCCGGGCGGCCCGTTTCCGGCTGACGTACCGTCGCCGCTCATAACGATCCTGTCGGTTGCCGTGCTCGATCGTGCGGCGCTGGCGGAAGTAGACGGGCCGGATTTACAGGCTGCGCTGCTCGCGCGCATCGACGCCGCAGAAGAGACTAATTCGCCGGCGCAGGCACTGCAGTGGATCTCGCAATACCGCGCGTCCTGTGCACCGGCAGGCCCCGATCTGCTCGTGACCGAAGCGCGTCACGCGGCTGCCGTCGGCGCGAACGACCGGGCACGCTTCGCGCTGGAGGAGTTTTTCGCCACTGCACCGGACTCGCATGGGGACTACGGCGAAGCACAGGTACTGTATGAGCAGCTGACGCCCGGCGGTTCGCAGGATGCAGCGGAGGATCTCGGCAGCTGCGTCGCACCGGAAGCACCGGAAATTCCCGATGGCACGCGCGAATCACTCGACGGCATGCTGGCAGCTCAGTCCGGCGTACAGGCTTTCATGGGTGCCGGCACGAGCTATCTCGAGTGCCTGGAGGAAATCATCGATGATGAGGAAACGGCGCAGGGATTGCGCACCAGGGCGCTCAACGAATACAACCGAATGGTAGACCTGACACAGCAGGTCGGCGACGACTTCAATCGCCAGGTTCGTGCGTTTCGAGCGCGCCAGTAATCGCGGCCAACCCGAGCGTTTCGCCCATGCAGCCAGGCATCACTCATCGCATCGGTAATCAGAGCGTCACTGACGGCGTTCGCAGCGTTCCGCTTTTCAATCCCGCCTCCGGCAAACAAACCGGCGTATGTCCGGTTGCCGAGGATTCCGTCGTCGACGCGGCGGTTGAGTCCGCCCGCGACGCGTTCCCCGCCTGGTCCGAAACGCCCGCGCTGCGACGTGCGCGAGTGTTCTTCAGGTTCAAGACTCTGCTCGAAAAGCATATCGACGATATCGCGAAGCTCATTACGCAGGAGCACGGCAAAGTGCTTGCCGACGCGCGCGGCGAGATCCAGCGCGGAATCGAAGTGGTCGAGTTTGCCTGCGGCATTCCGCAGTTACTGAAGGGACAACACAGTGACAATGTCGGCGGCGGAATCGACAACTGGTCGCTGCGCCAGCCGCTCGGCGTGTGTGCCGGAATCACGCCCTTCAATTTTCCCGCAATGGTCCCGATGTGGATGTTTCCCGTAGGCATCGCATGTGGCAATACGTTTGTGCTCAAGCCGAGCGAACGCGACCCGAGCGCGCCGCTGCTGATCGCCGAACTACTGGAACAGGCAGGACTGCCGGCAGGCGTGCTCAACGTCGTCCTCGGCGATCGAACTGTCGCGGAACGACTGCTCGGCCATCCTGACGTCAACGCGATCAGTTTCGTCGGCTCGACGCCGGTCGCCGAGCACGTGTATCGGACCGGTGCAAACAACAGCAAACGCGTGCAGGCACTGGGCGGCGCGAAAAATCATCTCGTCATCATGCCGGATGCCGATCTCGATCAGGCTGCCGACGGGCTCGTCGGCGCAGGTTACGGCTCCGCCGGGGAGCGCTGCATGGCGATCTCAGTCGCGGTTGCGGTAGGTGCGGCCGGCGACGCACTGATCGAGCGGCTTACGCAGCGAATCGAAAAGCTCGTGACAGGCGACGGCATGGATCCGGAATCGCAGATGGGACCGCTCATCACGGCGGAGCATCGCCAACGCGTACTCGGCTATATCGACGCAGGCGAAAGTGCCGGTGCAAAATTATGCATAGACGGACGCTCCGTCAGCGTTCCCGGAAGACCCGAGGGCTTCTTCGTGGGCCCGTGCCTGTTTGACCGGGTCACGCCCGACATGAGTATCTATCGCGACGAGATATTCGGCCCCGTGCTTTCCATGGTTCGCGTCAGGGATTTCAATGAAGCCATCGATCTCGTGAATTCGCACGAATACGGCAACGGCGTCTCCTGCTATACGAGCGACGGCCGCATCGCTCGCGAATTCTCGCGCCGCGTGCGTGCCGGCATGGTCGGCATCAACGTTCCGATTCCGGTGCCGATGGCATTTCATTCCTTCGGCGGCTGGAAGCGCAGCCTGTTCGGCGATCAGCACATTTACGGCGAAGAAGGCGTTCGATTCTACACGCGCTACAAGTCTGTCATGCAGCGCTGGCCTGACAGCGGCGCGAAAGGCATCGAATTCAATATTCCAACGCCAGGATAAGGATGAAGCTGGCCACAGTCGAAAAAGACGGACGTCGCTTTGTCGGCGTCTGCGCACCGGACGACACGCTCATCGATGTCGAGGAACTGTTGTTGCTGGCGAGCCGCTCGAGTCAGACGCCGAGAATCCAGTCGATGCAGCAAATCATCGCAGGCGCATCCGCTACGCTGCCGGCCATTGCCGATGCACTGGCGGTCGCTGACAGTCTCGATGTGGAAAGAATCGACCCACAGACATTGCGCTGGCTGCCGCCGGTCGTCAGACCCGGGAAAATCTGCGCCGTCGCAATGAATAATTCCGCCAGCAATGCCAGAAAGATCAGCGCACCCGATCATCCGGCGTTTTTTCTCAAACCGGCGTCGTGCTTTATCGGTCACGGCGAAACGGTGAAGATCCGCAGATACTACGGCAGCGTGCACCCGGAACCAGAGCTTGCGGTCGTGATCGGGCGCAAAGCCTGCGAAGTCGAAGCACGCGCTGCGCTCGAACATGTTTTCGGGTACACCATCGTGGACGACATCACCGGTAACGGCATGCGCGCGGAAGACATGTTTCACTATTGGGCCGTATACGCCGATCCGAATAATCCCGACGAAACCAATCGCGTCGAGCAGCACCTGTCCTACGCTGCGAGATACAAGGGCAGCGATACATTTGGCGTAATGGGTCCCTGGCTCGTCACGGCCGACGAAATCCCCGATCCGGACGCGCTCGACGTTTATTGCCGCATCGGTGATGAGACGATCGCAGAGGACAGCACACGTTATTACAACTACAAGGTGGCCGAAATCATCAGCTACCTGAGTTTCTTTATGACGCTCTACCCCGGCGACGTGATTTCTCTGGGAACTGCCTTCAAACCGGCACCGGGACGACGATCGATTCACCATGCCAATCTGCAGAACGTTGCAGGCCCTGTCGAAGTGGAGATCGAAGGTCTGGGGACACAGATCTGCGACGTCGTTATCGACGAGAAACCGCTGGGACAGTGGCGCCTGAGCTGAACGGGCAGATGGCGCCTGAACTCAACGACTCACAGCGCATCGCGATCAGACTCGCCCTCGAGGATCTGAACGCGGACTTCGTCCATTTTCTCGACTATGGAAACGTCGACGCCCTGATCGACCTGTTTTGCGAGGACGCGATCTACACGCATGGCGAACGACGCTCCGAAGGCCGTGCCGAGATTGCAGATCTGTTTCGAAAACGGGCGTCGAGCGGCACGCGGACATCGCGCCATCTGTATTCCGGTCTGCGGCTGGAGATCGATGACGCGACGCAAGCACGCGGCTCGAGCGTTTGCCTGACATTCGCGGCGGACGGCGCGCCGCCGTTGCCTGCAAAGCCATTGCTCGTGGCCGACTTTTTCGATGCCTATCGATGCTGCAAAGACGGACGCTGGCGCTTTCAGCGCCGCGATATTCGGCGTATATTCGTCGATCCCGCGCATCCCGACCCGGTCGGCACGCGACGGTAATCCGCAACGGGAACGGCGCGATCGCCCAAATTGTGGCAAATATCCGCACATCCGGGGCGGCGTAATTTTCTTGCTGCGGAACTTTTAGATGTGATTTCAATCACTTATTAGTGTCACACTGGCATGGCACAGTTCGTGCTTCTCCTGAGGCATAAACTCACTCCCGCGAAGCAGGTACATGGATCGTCTCTTTTCCAAATCATCGCTGATGGCACTGGTCGTCGCGATCGGCGTCGTCGTCTGGATGGCGAGCGGCTCAGTCACATCGCCGGGATCGAATCCCGAAGGCGCTGCGCCCCGATCCGCGACGCTGTCGGACGATACGGCAGCCGCCGGCGGCAATGAGCGCGCCAGTGTGCGCGTCGGCGTACGCCAGTCGAACGCACGGGCCATCGATCGCGTCATTGCGGTCAGCGGTCGCACCGAGCCCAACCGCAGTATCGAAATCCGCGGCGAGGCAGAAGGTCGCGTCATCGCGATCGACGCCGAACGCGGCGCTTTCGTGCCTCAGGGCGCTGTGCTGGCCCGGCTCGATCTGCGGGATCGGTCGGCCCGACTCGAGGAAGCCAAAGCTCAGATCGAGCAACATCGCATTCAGTACGAAGCGATGCAGAAGTTGCGCGGTCAGAATCTGACCTCTGAAGTCCAGATAGCGGAGGCACGCGCACGCCTCGTCAGCTCACAGGCCATGCTCGAGGACATCGAGCTCGAGATCGAGCGCACGGTCATCAGGGCGCCATTCGACGGTGTCGTGCAGGAAAGGCAGATCGAAATCGGCGATCTCGTGCGCATTGGCGATACGATTGCCGAATTCGTCGACACAGACCCGATCATCGTCGTCGGCGACGTCAACGAGCGCGAAGTCGGCGACCTGAACCCTGGCCGCAACGGAAAGGCAATTCTGACCGGCGGTGCTGTGGTCGAGGGCGTAATACGCTATGTCGCCCCGGTCGCTAATGCCGGGACGCGAACGTTTCAGGTCGAGCTCGCGGTGCCCAATCCGGGACTCAAGGTCAGAGCCGGCATCACGGCTGAGCTGGAACTGGCAACTGAACAGGTTTACGGTCATCTGCTTTCACCAGCGCTGCTGACGCTCGACGACGCCGGTACGATCGGCGTGAAAATCGTCGACGAATCCAGCCGGGCAAAATTCGTTCCTGTCGAGATCCTTCGCTCCGACACTCAGGGCGTGTGGGTAGCCGGGCTCCCGACGAGCGCGGAAATCATCGCGATTGGCCAGGGCTTCGTCGTCGACGGTCAGCTCGTGGAAGGCGTCCCGGCCGACGGCATCACCGGAAGCGCGGCACAGCTGTGAACGCACTGATCGACGCGCTCGTATCCCGACCGCGGCCCATCATCATGGTGCTCGCAATGCTGCTCGTGGCGGGAGCGGTTACTTATGTGACCATTCCAAAGGAGGCCGAACCCGACATTCCGATACCGCAGATATACGTCAACATCGCTCATGAAGGCATCTCACCCGAGGATGCCGAACGCCTGCTGATTCGACCGATGGAGCAGGAACTGCGGACGATCGAGGGGCTCAAGGAGCTCCGAGCCACCGGCGCCGAAGGCGCTGGCGTACTGAATCTCGAGTTCGAGGCCGGTTTCGACGAAGACCAGGCCCTGCTCGATGTGCGCGAAAAGGTCGACCTGGCCAAAGCGGAGCTGCCGCAGGACGCCGAAGAGCCGATCGTGCAGGAAATCAGTCTTTCGATGTTCCCCGTACTCATTGTCCTGCTGCATGGCGACATACCCGAACGCGCGCTCGTGGGCATCGCTCGCGAGCTTCGAGACGATATCGAAGGATTACCGGGGGTCCTGCAGGCGGAGATCGGCGGCGACCGGGAAGAGCTGCTCGAAGTCATCGTCGATCCCGTCAGGCTCGAGAGCTACAACCTCGACTACCAGGACATCTTCAACTACGTGTCCCGCAATAACCGCCTCGTCGCCGCCGGCGCACTCGACAACGGCAGCGGCCGGTTTGCCGTCAAGGTTCCCGGCGTCCTGGAATCGCTCGAAGACCTGATGGAGCTGCCCATAAAGACCGAAGGCGGCACGACCGTCACGTTCATGGACGTGGCCGAGGTTCGTCGCACGTTCAAGGATCCTCAGGGATACGCGCGTCTGAACGGCGATCGAACGGTGGCACTGGAAGTGCAGAAGCGCGTTGGGGCGAACATCATCGAAGTCGTCGACTCTGTGCGAGCGCTCGTGGAGGAAGCACAGCAATCCTGGCCCGAAACGCTCGAAGTCGAGTTTACGCAGGATCAATCGGAGCAGGTCCGCACGATGCTGCAGGATCTGCAGAACAATGTATTGACCGCGGTCGTGCTGGTGATGATCGTCGTGCTCGCGGCGCTCGGGATGCGCTCTGCCGGACTCGTCGCAGTCGCGATCCCCGGGTCGTTTCTAACCGCCATTCTCACGCTCGGTCTGATCGGCTACAGCATCAATATCGTCGTGCTCTTTTCGCTCATCATGGCCGTGGGCATGCTCGTCGACGGATCCATCGTCGTCGTCGAGCTCGCCGAGAGAAACATCGCAGAAGGCCATGCAGCCGGGCGCGCCTATGTTCTGGCTGCGCAACGCATGGCCTGGCCGATCATCGCTTCGACGGCGACGACGCTTGCCGCATTCATGCCTCTGGTTTTCTGGCCCGGCATGATCGGTGAATTCATGAAGTATCTGCCGATTACGTTGCTGATTACCCTGACTGCATCACTCGCCATGGCGCTGATCTTCGTGCCGACAATCGGCTCGCTGGCGCGCGCTCAGCCCAGGGCTCGCGACAATGCGCCTGCCGAGGCGGACAGTGTCGCGTCGCTGGAGGAGCTGAGCGGATTCACGAGGCGATACATCGGCTTCCTGCGCAGGATCATGCATCACCCCGGCATCGTCGTGAGTGTTGCTTTCCTCTTACTGCTTGCGACGTTCTTCGGCTATTCCCAATTCGGCCGCGGCGTCATTTTCTTCGTCGAAGTCGAGCCCGAGCAGGCGGTTTTGAATATTCATGCCCGCGGCGACCTGTCGATCGAGGAGCGCGACGCACTCGTTGCACAGGTCGAGGAACGCATTCTAGACATGCCGGAATACTCGTCAGTCTATACCCGCAGCGCCGTCAGCTTCGGCGGAGATGCGGACGAAGACATTATCGGCCGCATTCAGCTGAATTTCGTTGACTGGAACGAACGTCGCAAGGCCGACGACATCATGGACGAAGTGCGCGCCCGGACCGCAGATCTGCCCGGGATCATCGTTGAGCCGCAGGTACAGGAATCGGGCATCGTCTCCGGCAAACCCATCGTGCTCGAGCTTTCGTCGAGAAACCCCGATTTATTGAATGAAGCGGTCGCACAGGTTCGGGCCGGTCTCGAAGAGGTCGACGGCATCATCGATATAACGGACAGCCGACCGATCCCCGGCATCGACTGGCGCATCAACGTCAACCGTGAGGAAGCCGCAAAGTACGGCGCGGACGTCTCTACGGTAGGCAACGCCATACAGCTCGTGACGACGGGCATCATGGTCGGTGACTATCGGCCGGACGACGCCGATGACGAAGTCGACATCCGCGTACGATTCCCCGACGAAAATCGCAATCTCGGTCAGCTCGACCGCCTGCGGATCGCGATCGGCGACGCTCTGGTGCCCGTGTCCAATTTCGTCACCCGGGAGCCTGCCCCGCGCGTGGGCACCGTCGAGCGTACGGACGGCGTTCGGACCATGCGAATCAGCGCAGATGTACGCGATGACGTACTCGCAGACGACAAAGTGCAGGAGCTGCAGGCATGGCTGTCCGCCGGTCCGACCGATCCACGTCTCGATGTCGAATTCAAGGGGGAGAACGAGGACCAGCGCGAAGCTGAAGCCTTTCTTTCGCGCGCTTTCGGCGCCGCCCTGTTTCTAATGGCGATTATTCTCGTGGCGCAGTTCAACAGTTTTTATCAGGCCCTGCTGATTCTCACTGCCGTCGTGTTTTCCATCGTCGGCGTCCTGCTCGGTCTGCTGCTGACCAACCAGCCTTTCGGTGTGGTCATGTGCGGCATCGGCGTCATTGCTTTAGCCGGCATTGTCGTCAACAACAACATCGTGCTGATAGATACGTACAACCGGGTGCGACTCAAAGTCGACACGGCAGCCAACGCCGCATTGATCACGTGCGCTCAGCGCCTGCGTCCGGTCATGCTGACCACGGTTACTACGATCCTCGGACTCATGCCGATGGTTCTCGGTGTCAACGTAAACCTCCTGTCCCGCAATATCGAAATCGGCGGGCCGAGCACACAGTGGTGGAAACAGCTTGCTTCGACAGTCGCGGGCGGACTGGCGTTTGCAACGTTACTCACATTGTTGCTGACGCCCTGCCTGCTCGTCGTCGGTGAGCGTTTCGGTCGTTTTCTGCGTCGCCGTCGCGACGGCTTCAGCGTGCATCAGACAGCACAAAGTTAGCGCCCTTCTCCGCAATCATCACTGTCGGCGCATTGGTGTTGCCGGAGGTGATCGTCGGCATGATCGAAGCGTCGATAACGCGCAGCCGGCGAACGCCGCGAACCTTCAGCCGATCGTCCACGACAGACATCGCATCATTGCCCATTTTGCAGGTTCCAACAGGATGAAAAATCGTCGTACCGAGATCACCGGCCGCTCGCTCCAGCTCTGCATCCGAATCGATCTCAGCGCCGGGCTTCCACTCCTCCGGCGCGAACCGCGCGAGCGCCTGTGAACGCATGATACGGCGTGTATACCTGATCCCTGCGACGGAGACGTCGCGGTCCGCCTGTGTTGCGAGATAGTTTGGTGCAATCAGCGGTGCATCGCGAGACTCGGCGCTGCGGATTCTGACGGATCCGCGACTGTCAGGCCGCAGATTACATACAGACGGCGTGATCGCGTCGAACGTATGCAGCTTGTCGCCGAACTTATCGAGCGACAACGGCTGAACGTGCCACTCCAGATCCGGCATCGGCAGCTCGGGGCGGCTCTTCGCGAAGGCACCGAGCTGTGACGGCGGCATCGTCAATGGGCCGGTCCGAAACAGGAAGTACTCGAGTCCCATCGCCGCCTTGCCGAACAAGGTCCGCGTCCTCGCATTCAGCGTTCGCGTGTTCCCAACCTTGTAGATGAGCCTGATCTGCAGGTGGTCCTGCAGGTTCTCACCAACCCCCGGCAACGCCTGAATGATGTCTATACCGTGGGCGGCAAGCAGTTCATCCGGACCGATGCCCGACAACTGCAACAGTTGCGGTGAACCGATGGAACCCGCGCATAGTATGACTTCGCGACTCGCGGCAATGCGCTGTATGCCCTCTCGTGTGCGGACGATCACGCCGGTCGCAGAGACGCCGGTGTCATCCGTGCGGGTAGTCACGCGCTCGACATGTGCGTTCGTAAGCACTTCGAGATTACTTCGGTGTTGCACCGGGCGCAGAAACGCCTTTGTTGCGCTCCAGCGAACCCCCCGCCGCTGGTTCATCTGAAAGTAGGCGTTGCCTAAATTGTCTCCGCGGTTGAACTCGTCGATCTTCGGAATTCCATTCTCGGCAGCTGCATCTCGCCAGGCATCGAGAATCTCCCAGTTCACGCGGCGCTCCTCGACCCGGAGCTCGCCACCGGCGCCATGAAACTCATCCGCCCCGTGCTGATAGTCTTCGGACGACCTGAATACCGGCAGTACGTCGTCCCATGACCAGCCACGATTGCCGAGTGCTGCCCAGTGATCATAGTCACTGCGCTGTCCGCGCATGTATATCATGGCGTTTATAGACGAACATCCGCCGAGCACTTTGCCGCGTGCATATCCGATACTGCGACCGTTGAGCCCTGGAACCGGCTCTGTCCTGAAACACCAGTCAGTCGCAGGATTGCCGATCGTGTACAGGTAACCCACCGGAATGTCGATCCAGAAATAATCGTCCTTGCCGCCGGCTTCTATCAGAAGTACGCTCGCCCGGGCGTCCGCAGAAAGCCGGTTCGCCAGAACACAGCCAGCCGTGCCGGCGCCTACAATGACGTAATCGAACTCTTTCAAACGCACTCTCAACGCATGGTCTATCTACAGAACTATCAGACCTGGATCGTCGTCGGGACGACTTTGCTCATCGTCTCGCTGTGCATCGGCCTGCACTACGAAATTCTGAGTCACTGCAGACGATATCTGTCGAAGATCAGCGAGCGTCGCCGCAGACGGGTCCTCATTCTCATACTCATCATTTTGCTCGCGCACACCACCGAAATCTGGCTGTTCGCTCTGGGCTACTTTCTGATGCTCGATGTGTTCACCGCCGGTGAACTGGCAGGGCTGGCCATTCAAAGTCTGGCTGACTACGTCTACTACTCCGCTGTCGTATTCACAACCGTGGGCTTCGGCGACATTACGCCGATCGGCCCGATTCGCTTCATGACCGGCGTAGAAGCCCTGCTG
Source organism: Gammaproteobacteria bacterium (assembly GCA_050114615.1). GTDB lineage: Bacteria > Pseudomonadota > Gammaproteobacteria > Steroidobacterales > Rariloculaceae > JAHEEO01. The sequence continues at coordinate 1,190 of JASFSB010000018.1, read as the reverse complement.
GGCCTGGTCATGATCACATGGTCTGCATCCTACACGTTTCTGGAAATGCAGCGCGACTGGATCGGCCGCTGAAGTTGACCGGCACGCCGATAAAGCTGCGCCGTTCGATTGGCTTGCCGCTGCTCACACTTTACGGCCTGGGCACGATTCTCGGCGCCGGAATCTACGTTTTGGTCGGAGAAGTCGCTTCGGTAGCCGGTTACGCGACACCACTGGCGTTCGTCATTGCATGCATCGTTGCGTCGCTGACGGGTTTGTCCTACGCGGAGCTTGCCTCGCGGCTGCCGCGCAGTGCAGGCGAAGCCGCGTACGTCGATGCGGCATTCTCTCGGAGCGCGCTTGCGCGCATCGTCGGCGCCGCTGTCATCTTCACGGGAATCGTGTCGGCCGCCACGATGCTGAGGGGCCTGGTAGGGTACGTTTCGATTTTTACAGCCGTCCCCGACGCCGCGGTGATTTGCGCCGGCGTGATGCTGCTCTTCGTGCTCTCGGCGTGGGGCATTGGCGAGGCCTTATGGGCGGCAGCATTCGTGACGATCATCGAAACCGGTGGCCTGATCTACGTCTGCTTTGCGGCGGATGCTGATCCCGCCGCCATACCGGACACCGTAGGGCGAATGCTTACGCTGACAGGCGCCGACGGTGCACCTGGACTGATTGCGGGCAGTTTCCTGGCGTTTTACGCATTCATCGGATTCGAAGACATCGTCAACGTCGCCGAGGAGGTAAAAATGCCGGAAAAGAATCTGCCGCGTGCCATCGTACTTTCCCTGATTGTCGCGACCTGCGTTTACTTCACCGTCAGCACAGTTTCGATCATCAGCGTGCCGCCGTCCGATCTTGCGGCAACGCAGGCGCCGCTCGCGCTGGTCGTGGCCTCCGGCGGTCACTCTGGGGAGCTCATCGCACTGATCAGCCTTCTTGCGGTCACGAACGGTGCGCTGATTCAGGTCGTCATGGCAAGTCGTGTGCTTTACGGCATGGCGGATCAGGGACTGATCTGGCGCGGGTTCGCCCGCATCAATGCACACACTCAGACACCCCTGACAGCGACGGTCCTCGTCGCTGTCGCAATCACGGCGCTGGCGCTGCTGTTTTCCCTCGGCGCGCTGGCCAGATATACCAGCGCACTGGCTTTGTTGATATTCGCAATAGTCAATGCCTCGCTGCTTCGATTGAAGGCTCAGACC
>JASFSB010000017.1:0-11930 GCA_050114615.1 Gammaproteobacteria bacterium | reverse complement strand
TCGGTGTTTCGAAATGAAAGCAGCTTCTGCGACGATCGCGCTCATGTCGAGACTGAGGATCGACGCGTCTTCACCGGCATCGTGCTCGATCCAGATCAGCGCCGGGAGTTGTCTGCCGGACTTCATAAAGCGCAGCGCAGACTCCATTACGCTGACGTCGGCTGTCTGCGGTCGATCGCATACCGCTTCCACCCGCGGAACCAGGCTTGCCGCTCCGGCCAGGGCGCGCAGATCCGCGGCGCTCCAGTCGTTCGCGACGGGCACGATGGCGACCGTATCAGGCTCATGACGCACGCCGAGCGCCGCAGCTCGTTGCGGCGTCAGTGCGAGGCTCGGTCGCCGGCCGGTCGCACGGAGGCGTTCGAGGAGCGTCTGCTGAAGTATTTCCGCAGCGGCTACGACGTAACTGGCTTTCGTCGAGCGCAATTCGATCGCCCGTCCGCGGCGCAGTTCCAGGTTGGCGCGATCGATCAGCAGCAGGCCTGGATCGCCGTTTATGTTCTTCGAATCAATGGTCATAGGCATCTTTCGCCGTCAGGCGGGATGCTAGGATACCAGTTTGGAGGTGCTTCAATCCGTGTACGCCAGCGAAACTGACCCGGTACGGCACCGCCTGCAGGCGGTCTGCGGGGATCTGCCGCAGCAGCTGACGCTCGATCTGTACGAGTCATTCGCCCGTGCCGATGCACGATATCCGAGCGTCGTCGCGCATCTGGGGCAAAGCATCGATGGCTTCATTGCCACTGGCCGCGGGGACTCATATTACGTTACCGGACCGGAAAATCTCGATCACCTCCATCGCATGCGGGCGCTCGCCGATGCCGTCGTCGTGGGTGCCGGCACGATCAAGGCCGACGATCCCGCGCTGACGACGCGTCGCGTCAGCGGCCCGAATCCGCTGCGCGTGATATTAGACGGGCGGCGCAGGCTGGATCACTCCTACGGCGTATTCACGGACGGCGCCGCGCCGACGTTGCTGGTGTGCGGCGATGACTGCGCCTCACCCCGGCGTCATGGTGCGGCGGAAGTGCTCGCGCTGCCGCTCGTCGGCGGCAACATCAGCATCGTGGCGCTCGTCGAGGCGCTGGGGGCGCGCGGCGCACACCGGGTGTTCGTCGAAGGCGGGGGCAACGTAGTCTCCGCTTTCCTTGCCTCCGGCGTGCTGCATCGACTGCAGTTGAGTATCGCCCCGGTTCTGATCGGTAACGGCAGGCGCGGGGTCACGGCACCGGCACAGGCCAGATTGCGTGACTGCCTGCGTCCGCCGCACAGGCTTTATTCCATGGGTGAGGATCTTCTGTTCGATTACGATCTGCGGGCAACCGCCGCCGGCGCATTCGCCACGCAGTCGAAGTTTGCAAGGTTGCGTTAAGCGCTCGATTCGAAGCCGGCCGGCAGAGCGAGCAGATCGCGATGACCGACACGGACGACGAGCTCGCCGGATTCCATTTGCGCCAGCCGGCATTCGTGCCATCGCGCGAACTGCTCTGCGATGCGTGACTGTTCCCGGGCGGCGTCGACCCACCCGGCCAGCAGCGCTTTCTGCAGATCACCGTCTGCCGCTTTCAGATGCCAGTCCGTCTGCGTTTCGAACACCCGATACGCGCGCTGTTCGAATGCCCGGTGCGTGTATCGCGAGGCGTCCGGGCCGAGCGCAGGTCCGAATCCCTTGTCATTGCGCTGGTGCGCATTGACCAGCGTTCGCAGCTCGCTGTCCTGCGGATGCTCGGGCGTGAGCTCGATGCGGCCATCATAGCTCAGCGCGAACAGTGCAGCGGCCCGCGTGCGCGCGCACGCGGCAGCGAGTGCGTCGATCCATGCGGAGGAAGCGAGGTCGAGCAGTGCACTCGCCGAAACGAGACGGCGCGCGATGTCGTCGCCGTTGCTGAATGCGGCAGTGAGCAGGTGCTCGAGATCCTTCCTCAGATCCGCATGGACGGTCGTCACCGAAACGCTACTGTGCGACGTCTCGCAGGGCGCGAGTGCATCGAGCAGGCGGGCATCGTTGTCGATGCAGGTCCACTGCTGGGCAGCGCCCAGCACCGGGGCCAGATAGCGCAGGTTTGAGCCCGCCCCGCAACCGAGGTCGACAATGCGCCAGTGATCGCTTTGCTGCGGACGCAGTTCGTCATCGAAGCGGCTGCGGGCGCGATGATCGGCGGGTTCGCGCAATTGCAGCCATTGGTGAGTGAATCCACTCACGACCGGGCGTCCGCGTCGATTGCATCGGCAAATTCCGCTGCGACCTGCTGCCAGCTGCGCAGTCTATCCGCGCGCACGCGCGCGGCAGCGGCGAACTCCAGCCAGGCTACGCGATCGGCCATCAGCCCGCGCAGGGTCGCGGCAAGGGCGTCGTCATCGACGATCCGCGCGCTGCTCTTTGCCAGAGTTTCACTCGTTGCGCCGCCGCTCGTTGCCACGATCGGCAAACCGGTTGCGTGCGCCTCGGCGAATACCATTCCATAGCCTTCGAGTCGCGACGCGAGAACGAAGAGATCGGCACGCGCATAGGATCGAGCGAGCGAGTCGCGGTCGAGTTCGCCGCGCATGAGCACCCTGTTTGCGAGTGCGTGCTGTGCAATGCGCGACTCCAGCCGCGCGGCGTACTCGCGCGCGCGGTGCCGGGAACCGATGCACTCGAGCTGCCACTGCAGATCAGTGAGTCCGGATAGCGCGTCGATCAGAATGTCATGTCCTTTTCTGGGGGTAATGCTCGCAACACAAATCAATCGCAGTCCTTCCCGGTGCGCGACATCGGGATCACGACGCCGGCCCGGCGCACATGCGTTCGCTATCACCGGATCGATGCCCGGTTCGACGACTCGAATACGCGCTTGCGCGAGACCGGAGTCGGCGAGCTGACGTGCGGTCCAGGGACTGGTGCATATGATGCGCCGCATCGCCTGCAGCGCCTTGTGTTCGTGACGATCGATTCGGGCGGCAACTGCCGGCGCCAGCCCGGTTTCCAGTGCCGCCGGATGGTGTACGAGCGCGACCAGATTCAGACGTCGGGCCTGTCCGACGAGCAGATCAGCGAGGCCGGCCAGCGCCAGCCCGTCGATCACGACGAGTGCACCGTCCGGCAGGGACTCGACGATACGCGCGGCCGTATCCTGAGCCCGCGGATGCGTGAGGTCTTCAGCGAGCTGCCTGATTTCGACGTGCAGTTCCCGCGCGTCGAGCGCCGCTGCAAGCTCGCGATCGTAGGTATAACCGCCGGTCAGGGACCGGATGTCGCCGGGAATCAGGAAGTCGATGCGCTGCGGCAAGTTTCACTCGCGCCGTGACTACACGGTGCCTTCGTACGCAGCCCAAGCGACATGCGATTCGTGCAGGGCAACCTTCAGGCCGTCGAGGCCGATGGCCGTATCGCCCAGCCGACCGTCGCGGATGCGTTGCGCCATACGCGAAAAAATGACCTGAGCGAGAAACTCGGTAGTCGTGTTACGCCCTTCGAATTCGGGGCTGTCATCGAGATTGCGGTAGTTGAGATCCGCCAGCACTTCACGGAGCGCCGTCGCGGCAAGTCCGATATCCACGACGAGATTGTCCTCGTCCAGCTCGCCGCGCCGAAACTCGACATCGACGACATACGTTGCACCGTGGAGCTGACGGGCGGGGCCGAATACCTCTCCCCTGAAGCTGTGCGCAATCATGAAATGATCGCGCACGCATAGACTGAACATGCTCGTTCTCCTTAGCTAGTCGTAGTCAACGCGGTGGCAGATCGCCCGGCGTGCTCCGCAGGCCAGCTCAGCCAGCACGCTCGGTAGCTCGGCGAATGTGCTTTGCGAGTCGATCAGGCTGTCCAGTGCAGGATCGGTCAGCAGACGCAGTGCCATTCGCAATCGCGAACGGCGGGTCGCGTGACCACGCATCGCTGTCGCGACATGCCCGACCTGCGAGGCCTTCAGCGTGAGGCGCCGGCTGTGAAAGGCGCCGCCGAGCGGTACGTGCGTTGCTGAGTCTCCGAACCAGCTCAGTTCGAGAATCAGTGCTTCGAATCCGGCAAGTTCTATCGCCGAATGCAGGCCTGCTTCGGTTGCGCTCGTATGCACGATCAGCGGCGAGTCGCCGCGTGCTTCGTGTGGCCGGGCAAAGCCGACACCGAAGCGTTCGGCGATCTGCGCACGCGCCGGATCGATGTCTACGAGTTCGACGTCGGCGCCGTAATGCCGGTGTGCGAGCCAGGCGCACAGGCAGCCGAGCGCCCCGGCTCCGATGACCGTCAGGCGGGAGCCGCGCTCGAGCTGGGCATCCCACAGCGCATTCATCGCTGTTTCGAGATTCGCGGCAAGGACTGCACGCTCCGCGGGTACGTCGTGCGGAATCGGGTGCAGAGCCTCGACCGGCGCGTTGTAGCGAGTCTGGTGCGGATAAAGACAAAACACCGTGCGACCGAGCAACGCGGCATCACCGGCTTCGACGACTCCGGCGCTGATGTATCCGTATTTCACCGGTCCGGGAAACTGACCTTCCTGAAACGGAGCGCGCATTCTCGAGAACTCGCTGTGCGGGACGCGACCGTTGAAAACGAGCGTTTCGGTGCCCCGACTAATGGCGGAATACAGCGTTCGAACCTGTGCCTGACCGGGCTCGGGTTGCGGCACCTGCTCTTCGAGTATTTCGCCCTGACCCGGCCGGGTAATCCAAAAAGCGTGTGCCGTGGCGGGGCTCGACATTCAGAAACGGTCGCATGCAGGAAGTTCTGTCATGCTTGCAACTTATGGGCGTTCATGCAAGCTTGCTGCTCATGCAAAGCGTCGTGAGCATGACGGGGACACGGTCTCTGTTATGGAACATTGTGCTGAGCGGTACCGTGCTGGTGCTGCTCGCTGCCGCATTCAGCCGACTGCCGGGTCTGGGTATGCGCTTCGTCGCTGCAAGCCTGGCTGGCTTTGCTGCGGCCGCCGTCGTGCTGTCGTTTCTCGCCTGCCGGCACCTCGATGCACAGCGATTCGGTGCCGCAAATGGCGTAACGTTGCTGCGCCTGGCGTTGACGGCCCTGCTCAGCGCGCTGTTGCTTGCTCCGGTCGAAACGTCAATGTTGTGGCTGTGCATCGGCATCGCGACTACCGCATTGCTGCTGGACGGTGTCGACGGCAGGCTCGCTCGCAGGTTCGGCGCGAGCAGCCGGTTTGGTGCGCGATTCGACATGGAAGTCGATGCGGTTCTCGTGTTCGTACTGGCGCTGCTGGTCTGGCATTTCGAACGAGCCGGCATCTGGGTATTGGCAGCCGGCCTGCTGCGGTATGTTTTCGTCGCCGCGGCGCTCGTGCTGCCGTGGATGCGCGTACCGCTCCCGCCGAGTCTGCGTCGCAAGACGATCTGCATCTTTCAGTCGACTGCTCTGCTGGTATGTATCGGACCAATCGTGCCGGGCGAAGTCGCTCCGTGGATCGCCGCAACTGGCGTCGCATTGCTCGTGTGGTCCTTTGCGATCGACGTCATCTGGTTGTACGAGCACCATCGCAGCGGTGTCCGTGCGTGAACCTCGCGCTGCTGATTCTCAGCGTTCTCGCCTATGTGTTCGTGGTTTCGATCGGTCTGCTTCTGCTGGCTGTCGTGGCGATGTATTTCGTCGACGTCACGCAAAAAAGGCACGCCATTCGGCGCAACTTCCCGGTCATCGGCAGATTCCGCTACATGTTCGAGCACCTTGGCGAATTCTTCCGGCAGTACTTCTTCGCACTCGACCGCGAAGAGCTGCCGTTCAATCGTGCGGAGCGTGCATGGGCTTACAGAGCCTCGAAAGGAATCAACAACACCGTACCTTTCGGTTCGACGCGCGACATGCGCAAGCCAGGCACAGTGATCTTCGTCAATGATCCCTGGCCCGTGCTCGACCGCGACGCAGCCGAGACGGCGCCGCGTACGGTCGGGCCTCACTGTCGGCAGCCGTACGTGACGAACCGCTTTTTTCATATCTCGGCGATGAGTTTCGGCGCCCTGTCGAAGCCTGCTATCCAGGCGCTCTCGCACGGGGCTGCCAGAGCAGGCGTGTGGCTGAACACCGGCGAAGGCGGGCTCGCGCCGTATCACCTCGAAGGTGGCTGCGACATCGTTTATCAGATCGGTACCGCGAAATACGGCTTACGTGACGAAGCGGGCAATCTCAGCGATGCAAAACTGCGCGAAGCCGCGGCACTCGACGTCGTCAGGATGTTCGAGCTCAAGCTCAGCCAGGGCGCCAAGCCGGGCAAGGGCGGGCTGCTGCCCGCTGCAAAAGTGACGGCGGAGATTGCGCGGATACGCGGAATTCCTGAAGGCCAGGCCTCGATCAGTCCGGCCAGACACCCGGAGTGTAGTACGGTGGGCGAGCTGCTGGATCTGATCGGCCACATTCGCGACGTCACGGGCAAACCGGTCGGATTCAAGGCGGCGATCAGCCGCTTCGAGTGGATCGAGGAATTGTGCAATGAGATTCACCGGCGCGGCCTGGAGTCGGCGCCGGACTTCATCACGATCGACAGCGGCGAAGGTGGCACCGGGGCTGCACCCATGCCGCTGATGGACAATGTTGGTTTGCTGTTGCGCGAAAGTCTGCCTGCTGTCGTGGATCGCCTGGAAGCCGCTGCGCTCGACGAGCGCGTTCAGGTCATTGCCAGCGGAAAGATGATCAATCCGGCTGAAGCGGCCTGGGCGTTTTGCGCGGGTGCGGATTTCGTCGTGTCTGCCCGCGGGTTCATGTTTGCGCTCGGCTGCATCCAGGCGATGCAATGTAATCGCAATACCTGTCCGACCGGCGTGACGACGCATGATCCGGATTTGCAGCGTGGGCTCGTGCCTGCGAACAAAGCCGAGCGGGTCAATAATTTTGCGCGCAACATGGAAAAAGAGGTCAACATGATCGCGCATGCCTGTGGTGTCAGCGAGCCGCGCAGGCTTACGCGCAATCATTGCCGCATCGTCGACGATACCGGCAGGACGCGGCTGCTCAGTGACGTGTTTCCGTCAGTTGCCGTCAGATCGCCAGGCTCAGAAGCTTTCGAACAACATACGTATTGACGCCAGCGTAAGAATCACGATCAGCATCCAGCGAACGAATGGCGCGCCGCGGGCGATAGCCATCCTGGCGGCTACCCAGGCGCCTCCGGCATTGCCGGCTGCCAGCAGCAGGCCCAGCCCCCAGCGGACCTGATCGTTCCAGACGAACACGGCCAGTGCCGCAATCGTGAAAAACAGCACGATGAGGTTCTTGACTGCGTTGGAGCCGACGAGGCTGTAGCCCGCTCCGAGCACCAGGCCCGCAAGCAGGAAGAATCCGACTCCGGCCTGAATGAAGCCGCCATAGGCGCCGATTGCGAGAAATATGACGAAACGCCACGGGTAGGCGAGGCCCGGTTCACCATCGTGCGCTTCGAGCCAGCGCCGCGGTCTGATGATGACGAGGAACAGCATGAAGATCATCAGTCCGGCGATCGTTCGTCGCAGCAGCGTCTCGTCCAGATTGACGGCGAGTTGTGCGCCGATGATCGCGCCGATGACGCTGGGAACGATCAGCGGTGCCGGCCGCTGTCCCTTCAGTCTGCCGTGGCGCCAGAACGTCGACACCGCCACGATGTTCTGGATCAGAATGCCGACCCGATTCGTGCCGTTCGCCACGTTCGCCGGCAGCCCCAGCACAATGAGCACCGGCAAGGTGATTAGAGATCCGCTGCCGGCCAGCGTATTGATGAAGCCTGCGATGAATCCCGTGATCGGAACCAGAGACAACATCAGCCAGTCGTATTGTTCTGCCAATTGAGCGCACCGGTCTTCGATCGTCGGCGCGTATGCTACGCCGTGGCGCGGCGCGAAGCACCCTGCGAGTGCGCGCGGATCAGCGTGCTAAAATCCGCGCCAACCCCGATCGCCACAACGGAGACTTCACGATGCGCACATTTCGGCCCATTTGGATCACGACGTGGATCATGGCTGTGGCTGCAGGTCTGGCCGCCTGTGCGCCCGAGTCCGACGACATGGCGAGCGAGACGTCGGCTGAGCCGGCAGTTGCGGCCCCGACGCCAGGACCTGCACCGGCAACGGTTTCCGTCACGCAGCCCAGCTCCGAACCCGCGCCCGTTGCACCGGCTATGCCGGACGTCATTACGGCGCAACGCGGCGGCTTCATCCCCGAAGGCGTCGAATACGACCGAGCCAATCGCCGGTTTTTGACAGGCTCGCTCGCTGAAGGCTCGATTTTCGAAATCGGACTGGACGGCAGCGTTACGCCGGTGGTGACTGACCCCGAGCTCGTTTCGTCCGTCGGAATCGAGGTCGATGAAGCGCGCGATCGCCTGCTCGTCGCGAATTCCGACCGGGCCGTGTTCGGCGGTCAGAGTCGCGGTCAGGCGAAGCTCGGCGTCTACAGCCTGACGACCGGTGAGCGCCTCGCGATGGTGGATCTCGGTGCAGAGCTCGATGCGGGCGACGAGGCGGCTTTCTTCGCAAACGACGTCGCAGTCGCAGACGACGGCACGGCGTTCATCACCGACACGCAGCGAAATGTCGTGTACCGGGTCGGCGGCGACTACGAACCGAGCGTTCATTACGCGTTCTCCGGCGTGGATGGTATGACGCTGAACGGGATCGAGTGGCATCCGGATGGTTACCTCGTCATTGCCGACTCAGGCAACGGCCGGTTCTACAAACTGCCGACTGCCTCAGGCAGTGATGCAGACATGATTGCCGTGCCCGAAGCGCTCCCCGGTGCCGACGGCATCGTCTGGCGTGACGACGGCGCACTGGCCGTCGTGCAGAACAGCCCGAGCGACGGACGCGTCGTGCTGCTCATAAGCGACGACGGCTGGCTGACGGCGAGCATTGCAGGTGCCGCAGCGCATAGCGGGCAGGCGACGACCGGTGCGGCAGTGGGTAACGAGATCTTTGCCGTGCAGCCACATTTCGCAGATCCCGAGCCGCCGAGCATCCGGCGTGCGGAGTTTTGACGCCGACGCTGAAATCTCAGCGTGCGGGATACAGCATATAGCTGTACTGCATCGGCCCGGCCAGAAAAGGTGTCGGTGTGCCGGCAGCCCAGGCGGCGATCTGGTCGTCGTAATGCGGCGAAAGAAAGTGGCCGCTTTGTCCGCCGGCGAATTGCAGGATGCCCGTTTCCGGAGATGCCGGTGCGACGTTCATTCGGATGACGGCGCCGAAGCCCGGCTGAGCCACCCGCAGCGAAAACGTATGCCCAGGCAGTGCCGGTGACGGCCACTCGAGCAGGCCGCGCAGCAACGCAACGCCGCCCAGCGGGTGGCTCACGTCGAGTCGGTTGACCTCGCCCCAGCGCGGCGCGTCGGCACCGGGGCCGGTCGTTGCGATGCTCGCACGCAGGATGTCCCGCAGCCAAGCGTCCCAGTCCACGTACTCTGCCGGCAGAAAGTTCGCCGGACGCACCTCGAGCAGGCGGCGCAGCACTTCGTCAGCGAGCGGCCAGCGATAAACGAACTCTGTATCGACCGCTCGGATGTCCACGAACACCGGCCCCAGCACGCGCTCGAGCAGGCGATCGTAGAAGCGGTCCAGAATCGGCATCGCGCGGCTGTCGACGCGCGCATGGCCATCCCAGTCGGTAACGAGCGCCCGCGCCCGCGCGAGCGTGGCATCCGTGGTGTCGACGGGGACACAGGCGAGGATCAGATCGCGCAGCAGATCATAGGCCGCGACGCGCGTGTCGAGCTGCAGCGCGAGCGAGTCGGCCTCGTCCGCGACGCGCGCGTCGCGGAGTGCTTCTGCAATCGAGCGCGCCCGATACGGCGGCAGCGACAAGCGGCTGAGCGTGCGTGCGTACGGCATCGTGAGCTGCCGATTGTTGGCGCTGTAAACCCAGTCTGCTCCGCGCGCGACCGTGCCGGGCAGCTCGGCGTTGCCACGCCAGCCAAACTCGCCGGTGCCCCAGTGCTCCGGCACCGAGCCATCGTAATTGCGGCGCAGCGGCACCGGGCCGTTGATCGTCCAGCCGATGGTGCCGTCCCGGTCTGCTGCGACCCAGTTCAGTGACGGGCCATGCCAGGCACGCAGCAGATTCATCGCCTGCTCGGTGCCGGTGACGTCGCTGATGTCGAGCAGGCTCAGATCGAGTCCGTCCGGATCGAGCCAGGTTGCGCGCAATGCCAGCGGGCGGCCGGCATGGTCCTGTGCCACGATCGGGCCCCAGCGGCTCGAGCGTACTTCGATTTCGATCGGCGCATCGCGACCTGCCACGTCGATAAGCTCGCGCTCGAGCGTGAACGCCTCCGCACCCGTTGGTACGAGATAGCGGTCCGGATTCGCGGGATCGCGATCGATGACGACATAATCTGCCTGGTCGGCGTAGCTCACCGTCGCACCCCAGGCAACGGCGTCGTTCGCCCCGATCATGATGCCCGGCAGACCCGGGATGCCCACGCCGCGCAGTATCTGTGTGCCCCAGCCGAGTTCCGCGCGATGAAAGATGTTCGGTACGCGCATGGACAAATGCGGATCGTTGGCGAGGATGGCCCGCTCCCCGAGCCGGCCGCCGACGATTGCCCAGTTGTTGGACCCGCTGGGTGTGAGCGGCTGGCGCACGATGTTCAGCGCCGCGTCATAGCGTGTCGTGCGCAGATCGATGACAGCCGGTCCGGGGATCTCGGCGGGTTCGTAACCGCCGCTGAGATCTGCGTCGTTACGGGCTGTCAGCGGTCTGTCGTCGCGCGCGCTCAGCGGTGTCAGAAATTCGAATACCGACGCGGGCAGCAGTTCGCGCAGTGCGCCGTTGTGTCGCTCGTATGCGTCGTTGTTGGACAGCATGGTGTAGAGCGCATAAACGACGAGGAGCGAGTCTTCGGGGAGCCAGCGCGCCGGCGCCTGGCGCAACAGCAGGTACTCAGGTGGCCAGGCGCCGAGGTCGGCGAGTCCGGCATTGACTCCGGCCGTGTACGCTTCGAGCAGGCGCCGGTGGCGTTGCGGCACCTCGGCGAGCATTGCGCGGGCGCGCCGGCGCAGTTGCTGGATGCGACGCTGCGAGTCGAAATCGACGGCCGCCGGACCGAACACGGCGGCCAGTTCCCCGGCGGCGGAACGCCGCGTCAGATCCATCTGAAAAAAGCGGTCCTGGGCGTGTACGAAACCCTGCGCGGCAATGGCGTCGAGTTGGCTGGCAGCGTGAATACGGGCAATGCCGAGTGCGTCGAATTCGAGTCGAACCACTGCGGCAAGTCCCGGAATCTCTGCGCTGCCATCGCGCCGTGGCAGCGATGCGCGCAGGCCGAGCCAGCCCGCGAGCAGGCACAGGCCGATGATCGTGAGCGCGCTGATGATGGCGATACGCAGCAGGCGCCGCATAGGTGCTCCCGTTCAGGCACAGATATGCGAATCTGCGCATAATCCCATAAATGACCAGCCGGCCGGAGTAGTTCGATGAAGGCGATGCGCGCGGCAATACTGTATGTCGCGATCGGTCTGGCGGGCGGCTTTGCGGTGTCCGCCTGGCTGAACGACGACACGAATCCGCGCACAGAGCTCGTCGCGCCGGATGGCCCGCCGCTCGAACGTCGTGTGGCGCATCTGGAGTCGCGGCTCGATGCCATCGCCTTCGATAACACGGCATTACGCGCGGCGATCGAACAGCTCGACCACGCGGTTGCGGGGACGATGCCGGTCGCGGATGCCGGGGAGCAGGCACGCCGCGCCGAGGAATCGCGTGACGGGTCCGTTGAGGTGACTGACGGCGAATCCTCTTCCGAGCCACGCGTGCGCGCCCGGCAGTCACGATCGCGCGGCGCCGAGCGGAACCTCGCTGAGCGACTCACCGATGCCGGTTTCGCGCCGGGCGACGCGCAGCATATCGAGCGGCGCGTCGAGGAGCTGCGCATGGCAGCTATGCAGTCCCGCTATGAGGCACTGCGCAATGGTGAGTCGCCGGGTGCGCTCGATCGATTTCGCGATGGCACGGCTGCGCTGCGCAGCGAGCTCGGGGACGCGGA
>JASFSB010000016.1:0-12319 GCA_050114615.1 Gammaproteobacteria bacterium | reverse complement strand
GCCGGTGAAGGCTTTGGCAAGGCCGAAGTCGAGCACCTTCACAATGCCGTCGCCGGTCAACATAATATTGGCCGGTTTCAGATCACGATGAACAATGCCGTTCTCATGAGCTGCTTCGAGCGCTGCGGCGATTTGCAGCGAGATCCGCAGCGCATCTTCCACCGGCAGCGGGCCGGCTTTGAGCTGCTCCTCGAGCGTCACGCCTTCGATCAGCTCCATCGCAAGAAAGCGGGTGCCCTGGGATTCGTCGAGCCCGTAGATAGACGCAATGTGCGCGTGGTTCAACGTAGCGAGCAGTTTCGCTTCCCGCTCGAATCGCGCCAGACGCTCACGATCATTGGCGAGCTCACTGGCGAGCGTCTTGATCGCCACGTCCCGGCCCAGACGCGTGTCGTGCGCGCGCCAGACCTCGCCCATGCCACCACGTCCGAGCGAGCCGGTGATCTCGTAATGCCCGAGCGTCTGACCAATCATGGCCGCCCTGCCCTCAACGTGCGCGTGGGCTGAATTATCGTTATGCGCCCAGACATGAATTCGGTGCATTCTCTCCCGGCGACGCACGCTATGCTACACCAATCGCGCGGCACGGAGCGTCCGCGCTTCGGTTACGTCACGACGATGATCGAGCCGCGCTCGCCGGATCATTTCGCTACTCGAAGAATTCAGACAGAATACACATCAGGCGTTGCCTTCGAGCACGGGGATCTGAGCAGATGGGGAAGATCAGCCAATTCGGAAAGGAGTTGTTGCGCCGGAAGGTCGTCCGGATCCTCGGCGCATATCTGATCGCTCTTTGGGTACTGGCTCAGGGTTTCGCGTCGCTGTTCCCCGTGCTTGGGATTCCGAACTGGGTCCTGCTTGGGCTGATCGTGATCGGGATTGCCGCGATCCCGGTGATCGCGTTCTTCTCCTGGAAATACGATATCGTGCCCCCGCACCTCGTGCGCGATATCAAGGACGTTGCGGCCGAAAACCCGGCGCTGAGCTGGGCGAAGCTGCGGCACGACCCAAGGGATGCCGGTTACGTTCTGCTGACGTGGAACGATGCCGACGGCAAATCCTGCGAGCGGCGTTTCTTTCAGCCCGTGTCGATCGGACGTGAGCTAACTAACGACATCGAGCTGACAGACGATCGCATCAGCAGGCATCATGCCGTGCTGTGGGCTGAGGATGGTGCCTGGCATGTGCGCGATCTCGACAGCGGCAACGGCACGTTCATCGGACATTCGCGCGTGACGGGCACGGCTACACTGCCGCAATCCTGCGACCTTCGTCTGCATCCCAACGGCCCGATTGTCAGCGTGCACGTCGCCAGGTCTGCGGAAACGCTGGTCGGTTAGCGCTGATTGTTTTCGTCTACGCGCATCGTCACCGCCTTTATCTTCGCCCAATGCGGCGCATACGCATCGGTCAGCCGCTCGCGATCGGCTGAATTCGGCTTGCCGAAATGCCGTTCGAGTTCGGCGGCCAGCATGACGTGTTTGGGACGCCCCTTACTGAAATCGGCGTTACTTGCAAACACGATGTGACCTTCGATCGGCACATTGCTGACCAGCTGGCGAACCGCTGCGACACGGTCGAGCAACGCGCCCTGGGGATTGGGAAATCCGAAGCGCCGCCCGGTATCGATGACTGTCCACTCCTGCATGCGATCGCTCGCGAACACGGCCCCACCGAAATCCTTCACGTCGACGACAGCGATGCCGCGGCCCGTGAGTAACAGATGATCGACATAGATCTGCCCGCCCATCCCGTCGGGCACGAGCACGTCGCGCAGCATCGAGACGGAGATGCTCCGCAGTGCCTCGTGGGCGCCGCCCTTGCGTCGGTGCCACCAGCGCCATACCAGCGCGCCGGCGAGCACGATACCGAGGGCGGAAACTCCGAGTGCGATATATATCGACATTACATTAATAAGAGTCTATATCTTACTAATTTGAAAGTGCTTTAATATCCGACATAATGTCAATCGGGCCACTGCCGAAGTGCCTCGCGAAATGCACCGAAGTCGCCTGCCAGCGATTCCTTGTGCGTCGGCGCATCGAGCAGTCCGGCAAGCGCGGCCGGGATTGCGACCGTTTCGCCGATGATCGGTTCGACGATCGACTCGAACTTGGCCGGATGCGCCGTGGCACAGACTACCCAGTCTGCCTGACGCTCGGCCTCAGAGAGCTGATCGTACACGTGGAATCCGGTGGCCGTGTGCGGACACCAGACTTCCCCGTAGCGGCGAAAATCCCGTTCGATCTGCTCACGAATCCGCGCATCCTCGACCGGATAGGCACGCACCCGGTCACGCAGCACATCGAAATCGGGCAGCAGACTGCGCAGCCGTTCCATGTTGCTCGGATTGCCGACGTCCATGGCCGATGCAAGCGTCGGGACGCTGTCGCGCGGCTGCCAGTCTCCGGTCGCGAGGAAATCCGGAATGCTGCGGTTGGCATTGACCGCGAGTATGACCTCGCGAATCGGCATGCCCATCGCCTGTGCCCACAAACAGGCAAGGCCGTTGCCGAGGTTACCGGTCGGCACGATAAAGCCCGACGGCCGCCCATGCTCGCGCCAGTGCCACAGCGCAGCCGCCGCATGATAAGCGAGCTGTGGCAACAGTCTCCCGAGATTGATGCTATTCGCGGCGCTCAGGCGCATCTCGCCGAGGCACTGCGAATCGGTAAACGCCTGCTTCACCAGCGCCTGACAATCGTCGAACGAGCCGTCGATCTCGAACGCGCGGACATTGTCGCCCCAGCATGTCAGCTGCTTCTCCTGGCGGGCGGAAACCTGACCACGCGGGTACAGGACACCGACGCGAACGTTGCGGCGACCATGAAACGCAGCGGCGACCGCGCCGCCGGTATCCCCTGACGTAGCGACCAGGATGGTCAGCGGCCGCGCATCGTCGCTGATCATGGGCAATG
Source organism: Gammaproteobacteria bacterium (assembly GCA_050114615.1). GTDB lineage: Bacteria > Pseudomonadota > Gammaproteobacteria > Steroidobacterales > Rariloculaceae > JAHEEO01. The sequence goes on along the minus strand of JASFSB010000016.1, from coordinate 9,401 downwards.
CGAGTTCTATCGTGGCCGCAAGGAAACGCGCACCGACGTCCTTGAATGCCGCCGTCGGACCATGAAAAAGTTCGAGCACGTTCAGGCCATCCGCAGCATTGTTCACGTGACGCAACGGCACGGGGAAATTCAGCGCATCCGAACAAATGCCGGGCAGCGCCGCCTCGAGCGGTGAGCCGGAAAAAAACGGCGCAATCACTTCGGTTGCGATTTCAGCGAGACTTTCTCCATGAACGGACGAGGGATCGAGCCGCGGTAATTCTTCCGGCACGTAAAGGCCGCCATCGGCAGCGAGCCCCTGCATGATGGCACCGACCAGATCGGTCTCGATGCGGCTGCGAGTGCTTAAGATGCGCATGTCCCGCCCTGGCCGTCTAGTCGCCGGCGCCTGACAGCATGCTGGTCAGGCGCAGCAGGTCCGCGAAAATACCGGCGGCAGTCACATCCGGACCGGCGCCTGGTCCGCGCACGATCAGCGGATTTTCGCTGTATCGACGCGTGACGAACTGCACGATATTGTCCGTAAGACTGATATTCGCAAACGGGTGATCCCGCTCGAACTCTTCGAGACTGACTTTAGCCGCCGCACCGGCGACGTCGACGAATGCGACGTATCGCAAGACGTGTTCCGTGCTCTGCGCTGCGGCGACGCGTTCGGCCATCGGCTCGTCGAAGTCCGGCAGTCGCTCGAGAAACTCCTCGACGGAAGCTTTCGCCAGAGCTTCGGGCGCGAGACTTTCGACGTCTATGTCATCTAGCTCGAGTTCGAGGCCCGCCTCGCGGGCAAGAATGACCGCCTTGCGGGCGACGTCCATTCCGGAAAGATCGTCGCGCGGATCAGGCTCTGTGTATCCGAGCGCCTTTGCTTCCCGAACGATATCCGAAAAAGGACGTGAGCCGTCGTACACGTTGAACAGGTAGGCCAGCGTGCCGGAGAAAATGCCACTGATGTTCTCGATCGTATCGCCTGTTTCCACCAGATCCTGCAGCGTCTGGATGACCGGCAGGCCCGCGCCGACGGTCGCCTCATAAAGAAAATGCGTATTCGAAGCGCGGGCGGTCGCCTTCAGGCGACGGTAGTACTCCATCGGACCGCTATGCGCGCGCTTATTCGGCGTAATCACGTGAATCCCGCGGCCGAGCCACTCGGCGTAACGAGCGGCAACCTCCTCGCTCGCACTGCAATCGATGATCACGGAATGCGGCAGATGGTCCGTCTGCACGTGATCCGCGATCGCAGCGATATTGGCATCGGCACTGCCCCCTTCCATGATTTCCCGCCAGCGGTCGAGTTCGATTCGCCGGTCTTCGAAAACGCCCACACCGGAACGGCAAATCGCTCGAACACGCAGGTCGAGATTGAATCGTTCACGCAGCTTCGGCGCCTGCTCAGCGAGCTGATCCAGCAACGCGCCGCCAACCAGGCCCGGCCCGATGATCCCGATCGATACGGTTTTCGCGGACAGATAAAAACTGCTGTGCACCGCGCGCAGCGCACGCGTTGTGTCGCGCGCATCGATGACTGCGGAAATATTTCGCTCGGAAGCGCCCTGCGCGATTGCACGTACGTTGATTCCCGCGCTGCCGAGTGTGCGGAAGAACTTGCCCGCACTGCCGGGTATGCCCGACATTCCATCGCCGACGACAGCGATGATGCTGCATCCCGTCTTGACTTCGATGCTTTGCACGTGACCTTCGCCGAGCTCAACGCGAAACGCCTGCTGAACCACGCGACGCACTCTTTCCGCTTCTTCTTCGCGCACTGCGAAACAAATCGAGTGTTCTGAGCTGCCCTGAGAGATCATCATGACGGAGATGCCGGCGTCGCGCAGCGCACCAAAGAGCCGATCGGCCGTACCGGGCACGCCGATCATCCCGGCGCCCTCCAGGTTGATCAGCGCAACCGACTCGACTCCACTGATCCCCTTCACAACCGCCTGAGCATTTTCGCCGGCCGCTGCTATCCGCGTACCTGGGAAATCCGGGTTGAACGTGTTGCGAATTCGAATCGGTATATTGCAGGCAATAACCGGTGCCATCGTCTGCGGATGAATGACCTTCGCACCAAAGTAAGCCAGTTCCATTGCTTCGTTGTAGCTGATTTCGCTGATGACTGTGGCTTCCGGGACGCGGCGCGGGTCGCCGCTCATGACCCCGTCCACGTCCGTCCAGATCGTGACCTCCTCAGCATCGAGGAGTGCAGCGAAAATCGAGGCGGAGTAGTCACTGCCATTGCGACCCAGTGTCGCTGGCAATCCTTCTCTGTCCGTAGCGACGTACCCGGTGATCACGAGAATACCGTTGAAATCGGCATCGGCGATCGTGGCAAGACGCGGACGTGTCTGCTCCCAGACGACGATCGGCCCCATTTCACCGGGCTCGATGACGAGCACGTCGCGTGCATTCACGAACCTGACCTGGCGCCCGTCGTCGATCTGCGCCTGCAACAGTGCCGTCAGGAGCCGGGCGGACCAGATCTCGCCGTACCCGGATATCAGGTCACGGCTGCGGTGCGATGCAGAGCGAACCAGCGACAATGCGCTCAGAACGCTGGACACGTCGTCGAGATCGCGTTCGAACCGGTCCATCAGCTCCTGCGCTTTTTCGGGCTCCAGCAGTTCGCGACACGTGCTGTTGTAGCGCTGCCGGATGTCGACCAGATTCGTATCGACACCGGCGCCGCGCTGTGCAAAGTCGATGAGCTCGAATAGCTGATCGGTCGTGCCCTTCATCGCGGATACGACGACTGCGAGATTGCCGTGTCCCTGGTCGAGCACGATCTGCGCAACGCGACGATAACAATCGGCGTTGGCGACGCTCGTGCCGCCGAATTTGTGGACCGTCCAGCTCATGCGATTCTCTGTTTACCCGTAGCTGCAGCGGCGAGGGAGGATACCAGAACACGGTAATCTGCGCCGCGACTCATGGAGCCGCGGTGCGGGCCGGATACCGAATCTGAGAATGCCGTCAGACGCTTGCCTGTGCCAGCGCTGCACGCATGGCGGAAATCGTCTCCGCGTATGAAGATGCGCCGAAAATAGCGGAGCCGGCAACGAAGGTATCCGCCCCCGCAGCCGCTACCCGCGCGATGTTGTCGACTTTGATGCCGCCATCGACTTCGAGCCGGATATCACATCCCGATTCATCGATTCGATGCCGTGCAGCCGCGACCTTTTCGAGTACGGATTCGATGAACGACTGTCCCCCGAAGCCGGGGTTCACCGACATCATCAGCACAAGATCGACACGTTGTAAGGTGTGATCCAGCCAGCTCAGCGGTGTCGCAGGATTGAGCACGATACCGGGCCGCAGCCCGAGTTCACGTATCAGGCCGAGGCTTCGATCAAGGTGCTCGGTCGCTTCCGGATGAATACTGATCCAGGTCGCCCCGGCCCCCGCAAAGTCCCGAATGAGCCGATCGACCGGCCTGACCATGAGGTGAACATCGATAGGCGCCTCGATCCCGTGATTGCGTAACGCCTCGCACACGAGAGGGCCAATAGTCAGATTAGGCACGTAATGATTGTCCATCACGTCGAAGTGCACCAGATCAGCGCCGGCCGCAAGCACGGCTTCCACCTCTTCGCCAAGCCTTGCGAAGTCCGCCGACAGGATCGACGGCGCGATCCAGTATTCGCGTGAGCTGTCTAGCAGCACGCGCCGCTCATCGAACTGCCATCGCCGCCATCATCCGACGCAGTAAACGGTATCGGCGTGCCACAATCGGGAAAGATACCGAAGTGTCGACTGCGGTCACCGATGAAATCGAAGTGTGCGGCAAATCGGCTTTCATGCAGCATATCCCAGGTATTGCCGCAAACAGGGAACACGCGCCCGGTGTGCATCCGATGATGATTGTCCAGCTCGAATTGTTCCGGATGATGCGCGATCGTTCCTTTGTAGACCACGGCCTGGCCGTAGTCTTCACACGCACTTTCGAGTGACGGCAGTTTGAACAGCCGATAGGTGGCCGAGTAAAACTGCACGCCGCGGACCGCGTCGCGCAGGCGCTCGTCTTCGATGTCGATTTCGCGATCCGCGATTAGTCTGGGATCGAGAAACCCGGCGTGTTTCGAAAGTGTCAGGAAATCGTTCCAGTACAATGCGCCACCCAGGCATTCGCCATACAGAACCGGATCCTTCGCAACGGCCTCGGGTATGCGCCGGTCAGCGTAGACGTCGGCGAAGTACATTTCCCCTCCCGGCTTGAGAAGTCGATACGCGCCTTCCAGTACGGCTGCCTTGTCCGGGCTGAGGTTGATCACACAGTTCGAGACGATGACGTCGAACGATTCCGGCTCCAGCGGCAGCGCGGCGAGATCCTCGATGTAACCGAGATGAAAGTCGACGTTGGATTGCGAATAGCCGAAGCGCTCGGCATGGAATTCCCGATGTCGCTGACCGATGCGCAGCTGCTCTTCTGTCATGTCGACGCCGACTACGTGCCCCCCGGCGCCGACGAGTTGCGCCAGCAGATAGCAGTCGCGCCCGGAGCCACAACCGAGATCGAGAACGCGGCAACCGTCCAGCGCTTCCGGCAACACAAGCCCACAGCCGTAGTACTTCGCCTGCACCTCTTCGTGTATCAGCGTCATGGCATCGCGAACGTGAGGCGGCGGCGCTTCGAGTGTGCAACAGGCACTCGTCTTCAGATCGTCCGTCGTCTCCAGAACTTCGCCGTAGTACTGCTTTACGAAATCGAGCATTTCCAGGTCTCCAGTGCGGCTCATGCGAGGCCGACCGTTGCGAGGCGGATATTATTTCACGAATGCGCTGGCCGAGGTTGCCGGATTCGGATCGCCACTGCGACGGCTGCGATACAGGCCAGCCAGAACATCGCGGTGCGAAAGCCCGTCTGGCCGGCCGGCTGCGCAGCGATGAACGCGCCGATCGCTGCAGCGCCGACGATTTGTCCGGAATGAAGCGCCAGGCTCATCAGTCCCTGACCGACGCCACGATGCTCCGGGCCGGCGGCAGCCAGGGCGGCATGGCGCAGCGGTGACCCGAGCAGTGCCGCAAGCCCGGCACCGACCAGGCAGCCGGCCGCGTAAAAGCTGCTCAGACCAAATGGCGCGATTGCGAAAACCAGCAGGCCGGAAGTCAGCGTGACAAGACCGATCCGAATGACGCCCGGCGCATTCCAGCGATCCACTGCGATACCGGCGAGCGGCGCAACCAGCGTGAGAGCGACAACGAGCGGCAGCATCATCCATGCTGCCTGTGCATCAGTGACCTGCAGGCCTGAGACGGCGACGACAGGCAGGAAAACCATGGCGGATTCGACGAATCCGGCCACGAGCGCAACGGCTGCAATCCGGCGCATCTGAACCGATGCGAACATCACCGGCGGTATGATCGGATCCGGCACCGACCTTTCGATCCGCGCGAGCGCCCAGGCCAGCGCCGCAGCCGCAGCGAGCGGCACGACGACGAATCCCAGCGCCTGCAGGCTTCCTTCTGACAACCCGGTGATCCGGTTGAAACCGACCGCAACGCTGACGAGAGTCGCGGCGAGCAGGAGCATGCCCGCCCAATCGAGCGAGCCGCCCGCCGTCCGCCGAACATCGGGCAGTACACGCGCAGCGGCAAGAATGAGCAACAGGCCGATCGGCAGATTGATCAGGAACAGACTCTGCCAGCCCAGAGGGAGGAGTAACCCGCCGATCAGTGGTCCCAACAGAAAAGCGATACCAAACACCGCACCGATCATTCCCAGCGCTCTGCCGCGGCGCTCCACCGGCACGACATCACCGATCACCGCGCTGGCGACCGGAAAAATGCCACCGGCTCCCAGGGCCTGCACGGCGCGAGCCGCAATCAGCAACCCAAAACTCGGCGCCAGCGCCACGAGCAGTGAGCCGGTCGTAAACACCGACAGGGACAGCACGTAGATCCGGCGACGACCGAAACGATCGGACAGGCGCGCGAGCGGTACGGCACTGATGACGGCAAACAAGGTGAATACGCTGAATACCCACGACAGATCGCTTTCGTCGACATCGAACGATTCGCGAATCGCCGGCAACGCGGGTCCGACGATCGCGATGTCCAGTGCGCCCATCAGTACGCCGAGAAACAACAGCGGCAGCAGCAGGCGCGGGAAAAGCTCTTCGCCGGCGTGTTCCTGCCCCGCGAACGCACGTGATCGCGACGGATCAACAGACCTTGATTTCTGACTCATGAAACGGCGACAGCGCGTCCGGTACGGCAATGGCAGACGCTGCATCGGTTACAGCGGCCTCGTCGAACAGCGAACACGACAAAAAATCCAGGATTCCAGGGCAAGCGCAGGTTGACGGTCAGGCTACGGCGGGGCATCACCACCAGTCGGCGCGCCGGCGCACGGCACTTGAAGCTGCCCGAGCCTCGCTCACGACGTCTTCGACATCGAGACTTGTCAGCATGCCACCGCGTTTGAGGATCCTGCCGTCGACGATGACGGTGTCGACATTCGAAGGCTGCGCCGCTTCGACCAGCATGTGGGCGGGATCCGTCACGACACCCAGATTCACGTGCCGCGTATCGACCATAATGACGTCAGCGCGCTTTCCGGGTGTCAATGAGCCTGTCTGATCCTCGATGCCCATCGAGCGTGCACCTTCGATGGTCGCGAGCTCGAGTACACGGCGCGCCGTCAGCGCGAGCTCATCGAGCGCACGCGCGTTTGCCACATTCTGAATAACCTTCATGATGGCGAACATATCTGCATTACCCGACAGTGCGGGCGTATCGACTGACAAGCCGATTGGCACGCCGGCCTGCATGTACTCGAGTGTTTTTGGAAACCCGAAGCCGATCCGCAGCTCTGTCCAGGGCGACAGACTCAGGCTGGCGCCCGAGGCGGCGACTGCCGCTATTTCCTCCGGAGTCGACCAGATCGCGTGAATGAGCTGCACTTCGGGACCCAGCATTCCGGCGTCGGCGATCGCAGCGATGCCGCCGGCTGCAGACTGAAAGTTGTTCACGTGGACTGAGATCGGCAGCCCCAGCGCCCGCGCCCGTTCATAGTCTTCGCGCGATGCGGCAGTGCCTGCACCGCGCCAGGCCAGGCCGAGGTGCAAACGGCCGCCATCAGCCAGTTCCGTCCACTGGCGCGCCAGTGCTGCGATGTCGGCATGATCGAGCGGTTCGTCATTGCTGAGCCCGGTCGGCGAACCATACGAGAAGCGCGCACGAATACCGGACTCCTGCAGAGCCGCGATGGCCGACCTTGCAAATTCCGGTGAGCGAACATTGTGGCACCAGTCGTGCACGAACGTGATGCCGCTGTTGATTGCTTCGGCAAGCGCCAGACGCGCGCTGGCGTACATATCGCTGGCTACATAGTGCGCGCCAATACCACGCGAAGTCGGGAAGTACCCATGTTCCGCCACATCACCCGACATGCTGCGCAGCATGGTCGTCCAGATGTGCCAGTGCGTTTCGACAAATCCCGGCAACACGAGCATATCAGCGGCATCGACGACCGCGACGCCGGAAGCCGGGATACTTTCCTGGACAGCGGCAATCTGCCCGTTGCGAATATGCACGTCGGCCTGCGGCAGGTCCCCGATTGCGGGATCCATGCTGAGCACGCGCCCGCCGCGCAGCACGAATTCGTCGCGCCCCGGCAAGCTGCCCGACTGGGCTGAGGCCCTGCCCGGCATCACGATACCCATTGCCGCAGCAATGCCGCCGCGTAACATGTCGCGGCGTGTAGCTCGAGCTGTCTCGACCACGATCCTTCCTCCACTATGCTTCGAGCCGCACTCAGACCATCATGCAAACCGACTTCAGCTCGGTGTACATCTCGATCGCTGCGCGACCTGATTCACGCCCGAAGCCCGATTGTTTGAATCCCCCGAACGGCATGTTCGGGTCTACCGGGCCATGGCAGTTCACCCAGACGGTACCGGCCTTGATCATCGGAATCAGTCGATTGACTGCGCGCAGATCATTGGACCAGATACTGGCGCTGAGACCGTAGGGCGTCGCGTTCGCGGTCTGCGCGATATCGTTCAGATCGTCGAATCGCTCCGCCACGAGAACGGGACCGAAAATCTCTTCCTGCACGACACGCATGTCGTTCTTTACACTCGCCATGACCGTCGGTTTCACGAAGTAGCCGGGGTGATCGACGGGCTCGCCGCCGGCGACGATGCTCGCGCCTTCCTTCCTGCCAGTCTCGATGTACCCCAGCACGCGTTCCTGCTGTTCACGCGATACGAGCGGGCCCATCTGCGTGTCCTTGACGAGCCCCGGCCCGAGCTTGATCGCATTCGCCGCCTCCGATACGCCCTCGAGCACCTGGTCATAGATCTTTCGCTGCACGTACAGACGAGAGCCGGCCGCACAGACCTGACCCGCATTGAAAAAGATCGCCTGAGCCGCACCTCCGACCGCCGTGTCGATATCCATATCCTGCAACATGATCACTGGCGACTTGCCGCCGAGTTCCAGCGAAACACGCTTCAGCGAATCGGTTGCCGTCTTGTTGATCAGCTTGCCGACTTCTCCGGAACCGGTAAACGCGACCTTGTCGACCCCTGGATGACGCACGAGCGCATCGCCCGTCGACTCACCATAGCCGGTCAGAATATTCACCACACCGGCGGGGAAGCCCGCTTCGACGATCAGATCGGCCAGTCTCAACGCCGTCAACGGCGTCTGTTCAGCGGGCTTTAGTATGCAGGTGCAGCCGGCCGCGAGCGCCGGGCCGAGTTTCCATGAGGCCATCGCCAGCGGGAAGTTCCAGGGGATGATCTGCGCGACGACTCCGACGGGTTCACGCCGGGTGTACGCCTGAAATTTCGATCCCGGCGGGCCACCGCCGACCGACACGTCGATCGTCGAACCCTCGATCTTCGTCGCCCAGCCTGCCATGTAGCGAAAGTAGTTTCGTGTTCCGCCAACGTCGATGATCTTCGCGAGAAATTTGGTCTTGCCGTTGTCGAGACTTTCGAGTTCGGCAAGCTCATCGGCATGCTCGTCGATCAGCTCGCTGAGTTTCCAGATCAGCGCTTCGCGTTTGGCGGGGCGCATGTCCGCCCACTCGCCGCGCTCGAGTGCCGCGCGCGCCGCCGCGACTGCCGCATCCACATCAGCCTGCCCCGCATCGGCCACCGTTGCGATCTGGCCGCCGGTTGCCGGGTCGTTGACGGGAATCTCGCCGCCTGCAGCAGCACTGACCCACTCGTTGTTGATGAATAGCTGCGGTTTCCGATTCAGGAAGGATGCGACAGCGCTGCTCGGCGCGGCCTGATCTGCGATTACGGCACTCATGGCTTATCCTCGGAATGGCCTGGGCGCAGTGTAGAACTGCGCCGATACCACGGGCAAGGGTCAGGTGAGTCCCAGCAGTCGAGCGGCATTTTCCTTGAGGATGAGCGGCCGCACTTCGTCTCGAATATCGAGCTTCGAGA
>JASFSB010000015.1:0-12400 GCA_050114615.1 Gammaproteobacteria bacterium | reverse complement strand
GTTCGGCGGCCGCTTCGCCGACCTCGTCGTTGTACCGCCGCAGGTGGCGATACTCGGGGCCGGGCGCGCAGAGCCACGTCCGGTCGCGGTTTCAGGCGAAGTCGTCGTGCACCGGCTCCTGCCGCTGTCGCTGAGTTTCGACCACCGGGTCGTCACAGGTGTCGAGGCTACGCGTTTCCTTGGTGCTGTAATTGCTGACCTCGAGCAGCGTGATTAGATAGGAGGCTGACTCATGGACACCGTTCGTACCTTTTCCTGGCTGTGGAGCGAATGACCAGGCAGATGACAAATAATGCGTTCGACTATTGCGATGCTCTGGGGCCAGGAAAGATTGTTCATATCTATGAGCCGGGGCCTGGTCTCAGGGGAATTCTCGTCGTGGACAATGTCGCAGCCGGCCCGGCGATCGGCGGGCTGCGTATGGCGCCGGACGTCTCGCTCGAAGAATGCTTTCGACTTGCCCGTGCGATGACGTTCAAAAGTGCAGCGGCGGGTTTGCCGCACGGCGGCGGCAAAGCTGTGATCTTTTTCGATCCGACGAGTGACGAATCGCGGAAAGAGGACTGCGTCCGTGCCTTCGCGCAGGGGATTGCGCCGATCGAGGACTTCATTGTCGGTCCGGACATGGGGACGAATGAGACGGCGATGGGTTGGGTCAGGGACGAAATCGGCCGCAGCGTCGGCCTGCCTCGGGAGGTCGGTGGCATACCGCTAGACGAAATCGGGGCCACCGGCTTCGGTCTCGCCGTGGCCGCGGAAGTCGTGGCGGAGCGCGGCGGGCCGAGCCTTACCGGCGCCCGTGTGGCCGTGCAGGGATTCGGTTCGGTTGGCAGGCACGCGGCGCGAAATCTTGTTGAGCGGGGCGCCGTGCTGGTTGCGGCTGCCGATTCGAAGGGCACGGTTCACGATCCCGCTGGCCTGAATGTCAGCACGTTGATCGACCTGAAGGCCAGTGGCGCCCGGGTCATCGATTATCCATCCGGCGAAAAACTCGAGCGGGACGCGATCGTCGGCATCGATTGCGACATCTGGATACCCGCCGCGCGTCCGGACGTGATTCGTGAAGACAATGTGTCGCACGTTAAGGCGCGTGTGATCGTACAAGGTGCCAACATCGGTGTGACTGGAGCAGCCGAGACGGCGCTTCACAAACGCGGCGTTGTTTGCGTCCCGGACTTCATATCAAACGCCGGCGGCGTCATCTGCGCTGCTGTCGAATATCAGGGCGGGACACAGGCGCAGGCATTTCAAACCATCGAGGAAAAGATTCGCACAAACACGGCTGAAGTCCTGGCGCGTGCTGCTGCACAGCAACGCACGCCGCGTGAAGCGGCGGTCGCTATGGCCGAAGAGCGCGTGTACAAGGCGATGCAGCTGCGGCGCTGGAAGTAGTCGTATTCAGTAACCAGTGCGGCTAACCGTGCCGGTACGGTGCCGTCAGCGTGTGTGTTGGCCGACGAAGCTGTGCATCGACTGAAACCGATGCAGGATCAGGCTGGCTCGGAGCGGAAGCTCCGAGCCAATGCCCGTGTCCCGATGCCGACGATCTATATGGTCATCGAGCGACTCGCGGGTAGATCCGCTGCTCATCAGTCCGTGCCTGGGCCGGGGTGTCTGCGGCCACGCGCCGGACGTTCCGTGAGCACTTCGAACTTTTCGATCTGGCTGGCGCTCAGCACACTCTGCAATTGCGTCAGCAACTCGGCACGAGCCGCTTCGCGTGCTGCACGCATCTCCTCGAACGACGGTCGTTCGCCGGTTCGTTCCGAAAATCGCGATCGCATCGTCTCGCGTTGGGCCTGAAGAATACGTTCGACCTCGGACGCCTGGTATGCATCGAGGTCGAGCAGGATCGTGAGCCTTTCCATATCAGGCATCCGCGGTCCACGCGGTTGCGCGAGGGTGATCAACGGCGCGCACGCCAACGTAAGCAGGACAATTTGTCTTAAGAGCATGTCTGTCTCCTTCGGTTCAATCGCAACGACTGACACTGTAAAAAAGGTCAATGTGAAAGACAGATATGAATCGTAAAGAAATGTAACGTGGCGTCAGCGGACAGAATGAGGCAGGCGCAGCTCTGCCTCGAGGCCGGGCGACCGATTGCGAAGAGTCAGCGTGCCGCCGAGAGATTGCGCGATGTCACGCGCAATGGTCAGCCCGAGTCCCGCGCCGCCGGATTCGGAATTTCGTGAAGAATCAACGCGGTAGAAGGGTCGAAAGACGTTTTCGAGTTCTTCCGGAGGAATACCCGGACCGTCGTCACGAACCCGAATGACGACGTTATCGGCATCCTCAATCTGCACCGAGACATTTTCTGCAAATCGGACAGCGTTTGCGATCAGGTTGGAAAGACAACGTTTGATTGCCTGTCGTCGTGCCGTAATCAGGTGCGACGCCGATCCTTCGACAGTGAAATCGTGCCCGGTTTCGGCGAACTGATCCCTGATTTCGCTGCACAGATCATTAACGTCGATCTGCTCTGGTTCTGATTCGTTGCCATCGTCGCTCAGCGTGCGAAAGAAAGCGAGCGTGCCTGCAATGAGATCGTTCATTTCCTCGAGATCCTGCGAGCAGCGCATTCGCAGGTCATCGTCGGAGATTTTCTCCAGTCGCAGTCGCAATCGAGTCAGCGGCGTGCGCAGGTCGTGTGACATGGCGGCGAGCGTGTCGGCTCTGCTGTCGAGATAGCGCTGGAGACGTTCGCGCATTGCATTGAAGGCCCGCGTGGTCTCACGAATCTCGCGCGCTCCGCGTTCCGGCAACGCGCTGGCACTGTGGCCGCGCCCCACACCTTCTGCGGCTTGCGCGAGCTCGGAAAGCGGTCGCGTGATCGCGCGAGTCACGAAGAACAGCGCTGCTATCAGAGCGATCGTGAGCAATGCAAGCTCGAGGAAGATCACATTCCTGCCGGGGGGCGGGCTGCGCGGCACGTCGGTTCGAAAGGCCACTCGGTAGCCGTCGGGAAGCGTGACTTCGATATCGAGCCCCCGGGGACCGCCACCTCCTGGGCGATCCATGCCGCGCCTTCCCGGCGGACCGTCCTGCTGCGGGGAAACGGCATCGCGGCCCGGTCGCCGCGATCCGTTCAATTCGATGAGCGCTCCGACGTTGCGACGCGAACGGCTGATCGAAACGTCGTAATCGGAACCAAGCACGCGTTCGATTCGCCGCGCGTAGGTTTCGGTGATCAGGTTGAAGTTCCTGCCTGGCGGCGGCACAGCAGGCGCCTCTTCGGCCCGCGCCTGGCGTAGTTGCAGGGCGAGTGCAGCCACTGTGGCGTGACGCTCGTCGATCGGGGTCGATTCGATCGCGTGCGTAATCTCTCTGATCTGAGTGATTGCCTCGGCCCTTCCATCACCCCAAGAGACGATTTCCCTGCGGTCCCGAACGATCAGAACGGCGACGATTAGTATCGTCGCCCCAATGATCGACAACAGACCCGTCAACAAGCGCCCGAATAACGATAGCGGAAAGAACTTCATTGACTATTCGACCTGTACATCCACTCCGATCGCATAGCCCTTGCCATGGACGGTTTTGATGATTTTCGGAGCGCGCGTCTGTTCTCCGAGCAGCTGACGCAAGCGGCTTATCCGCACATCGATGCTGCGATCGAGCGGATCGAATTCACGTCCGTGGAGCTGATCGAACAGGTACGCGCGTGAGACGGTGGCGCCCGATCTGGACAGCAGAATCGCCAGGACGCGTGAATCCGTTGCTGTCAGCTGTATTTCGTCTTGTTCGCTGGCAGACAGTGTTCTCGCCAGTGTGTCGAGCCGCCAATGCGCGAATCGATAGACCGGAAACTCGCGATCCTGTGCTCCGGCGCTGCCGTTCGTGGTGCGGCGCAGAACAGCACGAATTCTTCCGAGCAGTTCGCGCGGATTGAAGGGCTTGGGCAGATAGTCGTCGGCGCCGACCTCCAGACCGACGATTCGATCGGTCTCGTCTCCGAGTGCCGTGAGCATTATCACCGGCACGTCTTTCGTTCGCCGCAGCTCACGGCAGATGTCGAGACCGCTCTCGCCCGGCAGCATGAGGTCCAGAACCACGAGATCGAAGTCCTGACGGGTCATGAGGCTGCGCGCCTGCCTGCCGTCTGCCGCCGCCGATGCGCGATAACCATTCTCGTTCAGGTAATCGCTCAGCAAGCGGCGAATTTCCCGATCGTCGTCGACAACGAGGATTTGCGGAGCGTCGGACATCTGATCATCAATATACAGGCCGTGCGGCGCTCGAATGTAACAAGTTGTAAGGGTCTGAAGACGGCGGAACTGGCGCAGTGAATCGCATATCGGACTCAGCGCCGCGCGACGGATTCGATGACCTCCAAAACCGCGTTGACGTGATCCTCGAACCTGAACTCACTCAGCACACGCCTGGCCGCTGCGCGGCTCGTGTCTTCGTACGATTGCGAATCGGCGAACAGCGTCTGCAGCGCTGCGGCTGCAACCGCGGGGTCGACGAGCTGAGCCGGCCGCATGCGATCTTCGAGCGGATCATAGACTTCCGGAGGTACGTCGGACGTGCCGCTTCCAAGGCGCTCGTACTCCGACAGCGGCAGTGACGGCCGCAGGCAACGACCGCTGACGCCGTCGCGCACGGACTCGGTAAGTCCGTCGACAGCCGCTGCGATGACCGGACAGCCATATGCAGCTGCTTCGAGCCCAACGAGCCCGAAGGCTTCCGTCAGCGGAAGGTGAATAAGGCAGTCGATCGACGAATAGAACGATGCCATGTCGCGCACAACGCCAGGAAAACGAACCTGAGATTCCAGGCCCAGTTGCGCGACGAGCTTCTCGAGATTACCGCGTTCCGGGCCGTCGCCGGCAATGCGCAACTGCACGTCGAGCCCGGCGTTTCTCAGCAGGTTTGCAGTATGAATGGCGAGTGGAACGCCTTTGACCGGCTGCAGCCTGGCGACAGTGCCGAGTCGAATCGGCCGCCCGCGCGGGTACTTTTTTTCCTGCAGTGACGCAGGCACGAGGCTCGGCCGCAGTCCGTTCAGACAGACGCGGATCTCGCCGGAATACCCCCAGCGCAGTTGAAGCACACGTCTGGCGGCATTGGAATTGGCGATGACCAGCCGTACACGGTCGAGATAGCGTTGACGTTCCTTTTCGCGACCTGCGTGCCACGCGCGTCCGTGCTCCCAGTGAATGACATTCGCCGCGCCCAATGCGTCAAGAAAGAACTCGGAGCGAGTCGTTTTGTTCCATACGACGCCGATCGTTGCTCCGGCCTTTTTGCACAAGCGTCGCGTGTGCGCAGCTCGCAGGATGCGCGGGATCGACGGCAGCCTGATGGCTCCGATCCGTTTGACGTCATGCGAAGACTTCAGACCGTCCGCGATTGCCTGTTGAATCATCGGATGGATGTTCCCGGCCGGGTTCAGCCACATGTGCCGCCACTGTGGTCGCAGCGAATTCGCCGAACGAATGAATTCCGCAAAGTGTGCTTCCACTCCTGCCGAGCCCTGCAGACTCGCCAAATGAGCGACGCATGGCACAGCCTCATTCACGCGGCGAGAGCGGCCTGTTCGTCAGCACAGGCTCCAGCATGCCCAACGCAGCCGAGACGCTCAGCGAGTAAATGCTGACGAACCAGACGATGACCGGGGCGCCGAGCAGGAACGGCAGCCACGATACGAACGAGCCGTTGAAATTTCCCGGTGCGAGGAGACGAATGGCGATCATCGCAACACTGACGAGCACGGCGGCAATGCCGGCTGCCGCTATCCGTCCTCGCAGTGTCGTCAGAAACCGAGGCCTGAGGCGTTCGCCGACGATCCAGTTGATCGCCACTGCGATCATGGACAGAAAGAACCAGCTCCAAAGCGCCAGATCGACCAGGTCGTCTCCCGAGAGATCAATCGATCGGTCCGCCGTCCGTTGCGTAATGGCTTCGGGCAGCATGGAAGCAACGCCGGCCACGATGGCCACTACAGCCTCCAGCGCGGCAAGGCCCTGTGACTCGAAGCTCGTCAGCGCGAAGGCGACGAGACACAGGACCAGAAATGCCCAACACGCGAGCATCGGTACCAGTTGTGTCCAGCGAAAATAATCGATCGCGAGCGACATGATCGCGCGCAGCAGTTCCTTGCTCACTTTTCTCGCGCCAGCGTTCGGATCAGCAGCCAAATATAGTGACGTCATTGTACTGTGTTGTATGCTCAATGAAGGCAGACCGCGGGAACATGTCATGATGGTTTCGAGAAAGACGCGGCGCAGCGTCATGTTTATCGTGAGCGGCATCGCTCTGTGCACCGCTTCGATGTTGCATGCCCAGCCAAACCCGTTCGTCGAAGTGCCGGACTGGGCGGATTTCTCCGGTATGCCGAAACCGGGAAACGTCAGCGCGGTGGCAGTCGATGACGCGAATGGACGAGTCTGGATTGCGGCTCGCTGTGGCGCGAACGACTGCAGCGGTAACACGACGAACGCGCCGATCATCGGCCTGGATCACTCGAGCGGCCGCGTGCTCGCGACGATCGGTATCGGACAATTCGTCTGGCCCCACGGCATCGAGGTCGACAGCGAACGAAACATCTGGGTCACCGATGGCCGGGCAGCGGACGGACGCGGCTTGCAGGTCATCAAGTATGCGCCGGATGGGCGAGAGTTGATGAGACTCGGACAGGCCGGTATTGCGGGCGATGGACCCGATCAGTTCAGCGGACCGACGGACGTTGCAATCGCAGACGACGGCAGCATCTTTGTGACCGACGGTCACGAGATCGAGTCCAATCATCGTGTCATGAAGTTCTCGCCGGAAGGCGAGTTCCTGATGAGCTTCGGTGAATTCGGCAGCGGGCCGGGTCAGTTCAACGTTCCGCATGCACTCGCGATCGATTCGAACGGCAGATTGTTCGTTGCCGACCGTGACAATAATCGTGTTCAGATATTCGATGCGAACGGTCAGTTCATCGATCAGTGGACTCAGTTCGGCCGGCCAAGCGGCATTGCAATCGGTGCCGACGATACGATCTATGTGTCCGATAATCAGTCGAATGACGTCAGAAACGCAGGATTTCCACGCGGGATACGCATCGGTGATGCCGAGACCGGCGATGTGCGCGCCTTCATTCCGGATCCGGATTTCGATCCGGCCGGCGCTCAGGAGACGATGGCGCACGGGATTGCAGTCGACGCCGGCGGCAACGTTTACGGTGCGGAAGTCTGGGGCCAGACCGTCCGCAGGTACCAGCTGGGTCAGCCAGACAGTTCTCGGTCGGCACCTGATGGTGACGTGATTGGTGTCGGAAATTTCGCGCACATCGTCGAAGACCTCGATGCCTCGCTGGCGTTTTACCGAGACGTACTCGGGCTCGAGGTCGGTGTCACGACCGAGTTCGCGGCCAACCCGGCCATTCAGGCGATGGGAAACACTCCGGGGGCGGAATCCCGCATAGCGACGCTGGAGGTGCCCGGACTCGAACTCGGCATCGAGCTGATCGAATACCGCGGCATTCGTCGTGAGGCGCAGCATCCGCACTTTGTCGACCCGGGTGCGGCAAACATGTCGTTTCTCGTTCGCGATCTCGATACGCTGTTTCCGGCGATCAGGGACTTCCCCGGCGTAACTATTCTGACTGCCGGGGGCGCGCCCGTCACGATCGAAACGCCCAATGGTGAATTGCATGCGGTTTTTCTTCAGGATCCCGACGGCTTCGTCGTCGAATTGCTCGACACGCCGGATACGCCGGCGGACGTGACCGGCGGTCACGTGGTGTCCGGCGCTGCCTTCGAGCCGGCTGTAGCCGATACGGAGGAATCGATACGTTTTTACAACGAGCTACTGGGATTCGGCTTCGAGCGCGGTGCGGCGTTCAATGCAAACCCGGAAATGGCGGCCACGGCTGGCGCGCCTGGTGCGCGCTTCAGACAGAGCCGCGCCACCATTCCCGGGACTTCGGTGCCGATTGTGTTGATCGAGTTCAACGGGAGCGCTCGCGAGTTCCATTCCGGGCGAACGCAGGATCCGGGCACGACTGTATTGCAGCTCGTCGTTCGCGACGTTGCGGCTCTGACCGAAAAGCTCGCGGCGGCGGGCGTGCCGATCGTCTCGGTCGATCGGGAGCCCGTTGAAGTTGTGCCGGGGCTCGATATCGCGATCGTGCGCGATCCCAATGGCATGCTGCTCGAGCTCGTGCAAAGATCTGCGCGATAGTTGCGAGCGCGGTGCAACCCGTCTCGCACAAGGAATCCGCAGAAGCGCTGAAGCGAGCCGGTCTCGAACAGCGTCGTCTTTTCGCCCACCGTCTCGGACGCCCCCCGCATCTGCGCTGGCGAGGCAGGCCGCCGTGGCTTTGGAGGATTGCCGTTGGCAGCCTGCTGTGGGTCGTTGCGGTCGTGGCCGAGTACCTGACTCTGGCGGCGCCCACCGTGCTCATGTGGGGCTCGCTGATCGTTGGCCTGGTCATTTTGCAGGCTGCATGTGACGCGCTGATCACGGCAACGGAGCGCCTGGCCGCACGCAAGCGGTGGGATCATTATCTCGCCGGGACGCTCGTGGAGATCTTCTCGACGTTGCCGGAATTTGTCGTCATTGCCTTCGTTGCTGCAGTGAGCCCACTGGTGGCAGTGATTACGGCGTTCGCGACGATCTACAACAATGCGCTCGTATTCAGTCTCTACTCGTCCTTCCTGCCGAAAGACGAGAAGGGAAAATTCGTCATGCCTGTCGCGATTACCGAAGCCGGCACACAGGTACTGATCGCGGGTGCTGCGATCGGCTCCGTGCTCGGATTGCACATGGTTGCCTTGAAGGCGTATGGCAGTACGAGACAGTCATTCGCGTCTGCGGATCTCATCGTGCTCGGCGTCCTGATGTGGGCCGTCTTCGGCGTTTATCTCTATAAGCTCGTAACCGGATACGCGAAGGAAGAGGAAGCGGTGCACGAGGCCCTGAACTTCTCTGCAGCCGAGATAGCGCATCGCAGAGATACGATTTACGCACACGTGGAACGCGCCTCGCCATGGAACATTGCCGGCATATTTTCGATCGGCATCGTGGCAGCATTTCTCGGGGGCGAACGCGTCTCCTCGTTCGCCGAAGCGGCACTGGCTGATCTCGGCATTTCCGTCGTAGCGACGGCGATCATTCTTGCGGGTTTCGCGGGAATGAGCGAATACGTGATTCTCTGGCGCGCGCACCGCAAAGGGCAGTATCGCATCGCACTCGCGAATGCATTCGGCGGCATTACGCAGGTCATGTTCCTGGTGGTTCCGTTCACGCTGTTGATCGTCGGAATCTATCAGGCATTGGGCATTGATCTTCCGGATCTGCCGCTGCAGTTTAGTGTCAGCCTGACATTTCTCGCAGGGCTACTGTTCCCGACCTTTTATGTACTGATCGCACTACTGGAGGAAGACCACACGTTCGGCGTGCTCGATACCGCCATCATGACGGTGATTTGTCTGCTGGTGTTGCTGGTGTTGCTGGTCTACGGAGCTTGAGCGCGTTCTCCGGGCGAGGATTCCTACGGTGCGGCGAATCTCGAAATTTTGCGACCGTGACTCGCGTCCCAGGTGCCCGAATCGACGAGGCTCCAGCTCGCGCAGTCAGGGCTCGTATAGATTGCATAATCGCCGAGTGTGCCGTCGAGCGAATAATCCTGACGTGGCACGTAGCGTAATGCGCTGATGTCGAACGAGCCACCCAGGTCGATCTCGATTCGATGTGGGTGGCCGGCGCCGTACCATTCGGTCTGCCAGAACGTACCAGGATCGTCGTCGATCGCATAGGCTGCACGGTGGTCCCAGCCAACGGTTTCTTCGCTGTCGAAAAAGCGCAGGCTCCAGCCCGACTTCGGTATGGCCTGCCCGTTTTCGTCCAGCATGTCGAATTCGGCGGCAGCCATCGTCTGGTCGTTGGTGACATCGGAGAGGCTGTCGATACGGACGCATGATGCCGTGATGACGTTCTCACCGGCATAAGGCGTTGCGCCAAAGTCCTCGAGCACGTTGCCGGTAATCTGCTGCGCCATCGCGCTGAGCCGCGATGTACGCAACGCCGGAGCGTTGTAGTCGTCGAGTCCCCAGCTCCACTGCAACGAGCCCGTGGCGAACACGGACGCCTGCGGTGTGCTGTAGATCGTCATATGGGACGTCCCTGTTTCGGTCGGGTCCACTGAACTGACGATCGGCGTCTCAGCGAGCACTTCGCGATTACTGACGATGTCGACGTCGAAAATGCCGTCCGGCTCATAACCGAGCAGCCCCTCGAGCCGCGAACCGAAAACGAATCCTGTCTTGTCGAAAACCCAATGAGTCGGATTCGTGACGACGATGTCGCCGTCGTAAGGATCCAGCACATACTGCACGCCAATCAATGCCTCTTCGGGGCGCGGGACCGGCAGATAACGGAACGGGATTGTCGTTTGATAGTCGTTGAGCGGGTTTGCGTCGTTGTATACCGGGTCGAGAGCCGCATCTTTATAAACGACCATCACGCGGTTCGGAACTGCGGACGTCGGGCTCGGCTCGAAACGGATCTGGTAATAGGCCGCGTTCGATGAGAAAAACGCCAGATCGATGCCGCTGTCGCGCGCGGCTTCCACATTGTCGCGCATTGCCCAGGACCAGTACTCGTCGTGTCCCTGAGAAATGAACACTTCAGTATTCAGCAGTGCCTCGGGTGAACGATGCGTGTCGATATTCGTGATGTAACCGACGTCGTATTGTTCGTGCTCGAGCCAGCGCACCATGTTGTAGTCCCAGCCGGCGCCGTCGATGCGTCCGACCGGCTGAACGTTCGTCAGGTATTCACCCGCGCCCATGCCGTAGCCTGCAGGGTCATAGGGGTTGCGCGCGTACGGGCGATCGAAGGAGATATGACTCGCACGCGTGCCGGCCGTCGAGCCCCATGGCTCGGTTGAGCCGCTGTTCCAGTCGTAGACCGATTTTCCGCCCCAGGCGTTGTACGCCTGATACGTGGTCACAGGCAGCTGAAACAGCACATCGTGCTGATGGCCGTCCTCCCGGACGACGAAGATAATGTAGCTTTGCCGGCCACCCGCCGATTCGGTCAGCCGCGCGAGATACACGCCCGTGGGCCAGGGGTCGCCGAGCAGTGAATCGCTCGTCTGAATCTCATATGCGTTGACCCAGTTGGCTTCGACGAGACCTGTCGTTGGATCGGGGGCCGGTGTGATCTGTGATGTCCCGGGGATATCGATCGGCCCGAGCAGGCGGCGCGCCCCGATGCCCTGATACCAGCCCGTTCGGAATACTTCGAGCGTAAAGCTCGGCGCGTTCGTATTGACGAACAGTGATATCGGCTCCCCGCGGTTCACACTCGTCGCGGAGGCATAGCCTTCGATTTCGCGTGCCAGCGCCGGGCTGTCGAGATGCCAGTCGGGTGTGCCGGGAAGCGCGTTTTCCGCTGCGACGTGATTGGCTCCTTCGAGGTTCACGGTGATCTCAACGGGCTGCTCGACAGACAGCGTCGGGAAACCGGAGTCGACAGCGCGTACGACAATCGAGTAGCTCCCGGAGTCCAGTGGCGCGGGCTCGATTCGCAGTTCGGCCATGCCGCCGCCGAGCTCATTCAGGGATACGAATCCTGGCAGGTTGTCGGCTTCGAATGCGAGGTTGTCGCCGTCCGGATCGTTCGCATTGACGAGGATCGTCTGATCGTTGCCCTCGGCAAGCGTCACATCGGCAATGCTCGAGAGTGTCGGCGCGCGGTTGACGTCGCCGACGGTGATGAAGAAGTTCGTTTCATCGAATGCTCCCGGCGTATCGGTCACCCGCATTGTGACCGGATAGATTCCGCTGGCGTCGAAATCCGGCTCCAGCAGGAGTGTGCCTGTGCCATCACCGTCATCCGTCAGAGTGACGAATCCGGGCAGCCCGATACCGGATAAGCTGATGCCATCTCCGTCTGGATCGCTGGCGCTCAGCACGACGATCTGCGTTTCGATCTCCGTCAGCGCGACATTGGCAAGCGGTGTAATGGATGGCTGCCTGTTCACGTTTGCGACGTCGATCGACACGCTCGCGTCGATGAAGGCACCTTGAGCATCGGTCGCTCGGATGCTGAGCGCGTAGGCGCCGCTGTCAGAGAAGCCGGGCTGCACTTCGAGTGTGCCCGTGCCATCGCCGTTGTCGGTCAGCGATGCAAACGTCACCGAGCCGGTCATACTCAGCGCAATTTCGTCGCCATCGGGATCGCTCGAGCTGACTGGTATCACGGCCGTGTCGTCTTCATCGACGTCGATCTGGTCGATGACGCTGAGTGTGGGATCCCGATTGACATCGGTAACCGTGATCGTGACGTTTAATTCGTCGAACAAAGCGTCGGTATCGCGTGCTCGTATGACGATCGGATACGTACCACTGTCGAAGAATCCCGGTGCGAGCGTCAAAGAGCCCGTGCCATCGCCGAAGTCATCCAG
>JASFSB010000014.1:0-12730 GCA_050114615.1 Gammaproteobacteria bacterium | reverse complement strand
CAGGCACGCAGTGTGGGTCCCGGTCTGCGAATTTCCAGCAGCGTGAATTCACGCTGCTGCGGATTTCCGAGCGCGTGCACCTCAGCGGAAGGAATGCCCCGGCCGGCATCGACTACTCTTTGCGGGTTCGAATTGTGTATCACCTGCCCAGGCGTGAGCTCGATCTCGTTCATTGCATCGAGCACGTACCAGTATGTTCGTTTCAGAGACTCGAGTAAAACAGCCGCCTTTGGCTCGACACGGGTCAGATCGCCGGAAAACGAATCCGCACAGGCCTCGCGCTCGGCGAGCCAGACCGCAAGCTGCCGCTGAAACGCTGCCCAGTCGGAGTTCGGACCCAGCAGTTCGCTCAGCGCACGCTGATTGGCAAGCCCCGTTTCGAGCTCATGTCGAAACTGCTGCGGATCGATATCCCGCCTGAATCCGAGCCGGATCGTTGCGCCCGGCTCAGCGTCCACGACGACATAGGCCTCCGTATGACCTGGCGGATGACCCTGAACGGACAAGAGTTCGCGCACGTTGAGGAACTTCGGCAGGAGCGGGATGCAGCGCCCGTACTTTTTCGTCCATTCTCTGCCGAGAAAAACATCGGCGTTCTCTCTGATCAACGCTCCGAGGTTTTGCATGACACCGGTTTCGTCCGCGACCTTACTCGGATAGATCGCAGCCTCTTCGTCATCATCGAATGCAGCCAGCTCAAACGACTCCCCAAGGCCGCTGCCGGCCACTGCCACCTGATCGGGCAACGGACATAACGCCTTGAGCTCTCGGAGGCTCGTACCGCCCCACGGCCGTTCCACGAAATTGTTCGGTGACGGAACGATCAGTCGGCTGGCCATCTGCCGCGCTCTGAGGTCTGCGGTCGACGGTTTCTGCATGTATCCGGAAGCCTGAGGCGATGCCAGGGAGGCCCGTCAGTATGCCAGATAATTTATGTCGAAACGTGAATCAGTACGGCGCACATGGTCTCCTCGGGCGCTAGGCTCCCGCTCATGCCCAAGGGGACCGAATACGCCTGAAGACGTTATGACGAACTCGCGTGAGATAGCCGAGCAGGCTTTTGCACTGTTGCAGGACGCTTTGCAGGAATCGGAATCGCAGCGACTCGACCTGGAGAAGCGGCTGCAGACCTCGAAGCCCGCAACGTCCGATTTCGACGAGGCGTTCAGCGCGCTGCAGGCGCAGCTGCAGGAAACCCAGGCTGAACGGGATCTCTGGAAGAAAACGTCCAACCAACTCCAGGACGTCGTCAGCAACGAACGCTCCAAAGCCAAACGCCTCGCCAGGAAGCTCGGAGTCGTCGCTTCCGGCTCGGATCGGGTTGCACGCCGCGAAGTAAACTACTGGCGCGAGAAGGCCGAAAGCTTCGAAGAGGCGCGCCAGAAGTATCAACAGCGCATTTACGAGCTCAAAGCGGAACTCAAACAACGCGAAGAAGCACTCGACGCACAGGCGGCCAGCCGCGTCACTGTCGAGGAATTCGAGCACGCCACTGAGATGCTCGTCGAACGCGACGCCCGTATCTCCGAACTCGGCGCCACACTCGAAAGCAGCCACCTCCGGAACCAGCAGCTGGAGCGGCGCATCGCCGAACTCGACTCTGAGGTTCGCAGTTTCAGTCAACAGGTCATTGAAGCCGAAGCTGCACGCAACGAAGCCTGTCGGGCAGCAGACCTGATAGACGCTGAACTCAAGGACCTGAAAGCGCATTCCGCGGCGCACCAGGACCTCATCGAGTCACTGCAGCAGGAACTCGATAAACAAAAAAGCCTCAATGATGAATATCGGCGGCGCGTCGACGATCTCGAGACTCAGCATGATCGCGAAATCTCCGCTCTGCGCGATGCGCAGACCAATGAAGCGGACGCTCTTCGCGAAAGCCATGCGGCTGAAGTCGCGCAGCTCCAGACGCAGCGAGCTGAGCTCGAACAGCGCGTCGATACTGAGCGAACGGACAACGCCGCCGAGCTCGCAAGGCTCCGCGATGAGCGGGCCGAATTCGAACAGCGTCTGGAGAGTGAGCGAACCGCCAGTACAACCGAGCTCACAACACTCCGGGAGGAGCGGGCTGAATTCGAGCAACGTCTCGAAGCCGAGCGATCGGACAGCGCAGCTGAGCTGGCTGAGCTGCGGGAGCAACGGGCTGAACTCGAACAACGTCTGGAGAACGAGCGTCTAAAACACGCCGAACAGCTGGAGCACAGAGACGCGGAACAGCGGGCGCGCGAGCAGATGCACGCTTCGGCACTGACGAAGGAACGTGCTGACACGGCCGAGGCGATCAGAGCTGAGTTCGAACCTCGAGTTGCCGCATTGACTTCGCAGCTCGACGAGCAGAACGCTGCATTTGCGGCACTCGAAACAGAACTGGCCGAGGAACGAAACCGTTCCGACAATCTCAATGAGCTTGCAAACGAACGTCGCGAGTCACTGACGAGGACAACCGAAAAGCTCGAGGAGATGGAAGAACGCTACGAAGACGCCAAATGGCATCTGGGGAAAGCGCGCCATTTCGAGCGACTCGTCCGCAGGCGCAGAAAACTCATTGCAAACCTGATCGGCACGATCCGCGCCAGACAAAAGGCGAACAACTCGCTCAAGGCCGGACTCGACAGCCTGCGAAGATACAAGGCGAATGCTGACGAGCGGCAGCAGGAGCAGTTGCGCCGCATCGAAATTCTGGAAAATTCCCTCAGTGAGGCAAAGGAAAAGCTCGCGCAGGCGAATCAGGCGAGACGTGTAACGGATACGAGCACGCAGCAGATCGAGCATTCTGCTTCCGGACAGGGCGCAACGAAACCTGCCGGCTCCGACACCATGCAGCTACGCAACCAGGTCACCGCGCAGGCAGAGGTCATCGAGAACCTTGAAGCAGAGCTCAAAGGTGCCCGCGTCGCAGAAACCGAAGCACGCACGAAGCTGACGGAACTCGAAAAGCTGCACGACGACCTCGAGACGAAGAATACGTTCATCGGCACTCTGCAAAAAGACATCGAAGAGCATCAAAAGACGCTTGCACAGCTTCGCAAGCGTGACATCGAAGTGAAGGAATTACGCAATAAGCTCGATGAGCACGAGCGCAAACTGACCTCACTGCAAGCTGAGAACACCCAGCTGCGAAGTGCCAAAAGCGGCGAAGTGGAAGCGATCGATCGTCAGAAACTCGCCGATCAGGACCGAATGATCGGCAAGCTGACGACGAAGCTGAAGGAATATGAAGCTACGATTACAGCGCTGAATGAAGCTGCCGACACCTGGAAGCGCAAGTACGATTTCCTTGCCGCAGAAGCACCTTACGGCTACGAATCCGCTTCGTCCAAATAGCTGCCTATACTGCGGCTCAGGTTCTCGAGCAGATCATGCCGCACTTCGCTCGACTCCTTTCCGACACCCAGATCTGCCAGCTGAGTGACCGGCAATCGCTCCATTCCACAGGGGTTGATGCGTTCGAACGGAGAAAGATCCATGTTCACGTTGAGTGCAAGGCCATGATACGAACAGCCGCGGCGCACTCGCAGACCGATTGCCGCGAGCTTCGCGCCCTCGACATATACGCCCGGGGCGTCCCGACGAGACTGAGCGTCGATACCATACCCTCCAACGGTATCGATGACGGCCCGCTCCAGCGATTCGACGAGCGGTCGGATGGCCAGCCCAAGGCGCCGCAGATCGAGCATGACATATGCAACCAGCTGGCCGGGTCCGTGATAAGTGACCTGCCCGCCGCGATCCGTCTGCACGACATCAATGTCGCCGGGGTCGAGCACGTGACTGCGATCGGCATTCAGGCCGAGTGTGAACACCGGATCGTGCTCGACGAACCAGACTTCGTCATCCGTGTCCGTGCCGCGCGTGTCGGTAAAGCTCTGCATCGTCGCCCAGACGTCGCGCAACGGGCGACGGCCGAGATCGCGGGCGAGGAGCGTGGCCATCGGCGATCGCTCTAAAGCACCATTAATACGTTGGCGTTCGCCGACAGGTCTTCATAGACGGCATCTACCTGCGCACGACTCTCGGCTCGAATATTGATCGTCAGGCTAACGAAGCGGCCTTGTTTGCTGGATTGTCTCGTGATGTGCGCTCGCTCGAGCGTATCGACATGCGCCTTGACGATGGCAAAGGCAGCATCAGGAAAATCCGAGTCGTTTCGCCCGAAAACCTTGATCGGGAGATCGCACGGGAACTGCATGATTTCATCGGACATTCCGTACTACTGAAACCACAGTTCAACGCCGTCAACGAGGCGCTTCCACATGCTCCCTTCGGCGACGCCGTCGAGCGTGACCAGAGGCACGCTTTGCTTCAAATCATCTTCGTAGCTTATCTGCAGTGTTCCAACGACCGTCCCGGGATCGATTGGCGCAACCAGCTGCGAATCGATCTCGGCGTTCGCAGCCAGAGCGTCGTCGCGGCCACGTGGTGCGGTGACGTATACGTCGTCAACCACGCCGACAGGAACGACCTCAGCTGCGCCCTTCCAGACCCGGGACTGAGACACCTCCTCGCCCCGTGAAAAAAGTCGCCGCGTCTCGAAGAAGCGAAAACCGTAATTCAGCAGCGCCTGGCTGGAATCCAGACGCGAGTTCGAGCTTGGCGTGCCCATCACCACAGCGATCAGCCGCATAGAGTCGCGCTCGGCCGAGCTGACGAGACAATAACCGGCAGCGTCAGTATGCCCCGTCTTCAGGCCGTCCACCGAATCGTCACGCCACAGCAGACCGTTGCGATTCGGCTGACGAATTTCGTCATACGTAAACTCGCGCTCCGAATACAACGCGTAATATTCCGGAAACTCACTGATAATCGCCCGCGCGATGATGGCTGAGTCGCGAGCTGTCGTAAGATGACCGGCTGCGGGCAGCCCGGTACTGTTCTCGAAGTGGGTATTACGCATGCCGAGCATTTCTGCGTATTGATTCATGAGACTGACGAACGACTCTTCGGAACCGGCAACGTGTTCGGCAAGCGCAATGCTCGCATCGTTTCCC
This sequence comes from Gammaproteobacteria bacterium, assembly GCA_050114615.1. Taxonomy (GTDB): domain Bacteria; phylum Pseudomonadota; class Gammaproteobacteria; order Steroidobacterales; family Rariloculaceae; genus JAHEEO01. The sequence continues at coordinate 7,742 of JASFSB010000014.1, read as the reverse complement.
GATTGCACGATCATGCCGCGCAACAAATCGTCGACAGATACTTCCGTATTGACCTCGATGTACATCCGCGAGCCGCCCGTACGCCACGCCTTCTCGCTGACACGGACAATGTCATCGCCACTGATCAGCGCATCTTCGAGCGCGCGAAACACGACATAGCTCGTCATCAGCTTCGTGATGCTGGCCGGTTCCACTTTGGCGTCCGAGTTCGATTCCGCGATCAATTCACCGGTGTGGAAGTCCATCAGGATGTAACTGCTTGCCGCGATCTGAGGCGGCGCCGGAATCGGGATCCCCTGCCCCGCACAGACTTCGGCAAACAAAAGGACAAATGCGAACCAGCACTTGCGCATCAGTCGATTCTCCTCAGCTGAATCACTCGCGCACGAATTCTACGATCATTTGCGCGCCAGTGAAGCCCAGACCGGACAATTGCTCGCGCACTGTGTCGAACACCGAGTCGCTGCTCAGCGGTCCTATTCGAACCCGATGGACGAGATCGGCGCCACGCCGACCACTGATGACCAATGCGTTTCGAAAACCCGAGCGCTGCAGTCGGGAAACCATGCGTTGCGCGTTCGCTGCGTCGGAAAACGCGGCGACCTGGGCGAACACGAGACGTTCTTCCGCGCTCTGGTCGCTGTCCCCGGCAACCGTCGGCAGCGTGGCCGGCGCGCCCAGCGCGCGCACGAACACCGGCGCGGTTCCCGAGTTCAGCATGTCCAGCTCGAGCGCCGCTGCATACGAAAGATCGATGATTCGATCATCCACGAATGGCCCGCGATCGTTGACTTTGACAATCACGGCCCTGCCATTGCGCTGATTCGTGACCTCGACCCACGTCGGGATCGGCAGCGTCTTGTGCGCCGCGGTCATACCGAACATATCGTAGCGCTCGCCACTGGATGTCGGCTTGCCGTGAAAGTCGCGCCCGTACCATGACGCAACGCCGGTGTCGCGATAACCGTCACCGGAGGCCATTACCCGATATCGGCGACCCAAAACCACGTATTCGGCAGGGTTCCCGCGCGCCGTTCGCGGCGGGTTCACCACGGCAGGTTCACTGACCGACACCGTCTGCGGCTCGACACTCGAACAGGCGACGACCGCCAGCAAAGCGGCAGCGGACAGCGTAACCTGCAGCGCACGTAGCATCAGGCCGGCCCTCCGTCATGCTCGCGAAAGGCGTCGCGAATCGCGTTCGCGAGCTGCAGCACCGCAAGTGCGTACTTGGTGCTGCGGTTGTACCGCGTAATGACGTAGAAGTTGTTGAAACCGACCCAGTATTCGTTTTCCGCGTCGCTGCGTTCGAAGGAGAAGACATCGGCGGAGTCGTCGCTCGCGCCGGCGGCACCGATTGCATAACCGCGGGCGCGCAGTTCAGCGACGGTCGCGTTCAGACTCAGGCGATTATCCGGCTCGCTCTCACCGGCGGGCAGCTCGACGGGAACGGCAACCGGACCCCCCCCATGCCAGCCGTGCCGCGCCAGGTAGTTCGCCACACTGGCCAGAATATCGTCCCAGTCCCCCCACAGATCGCGCCGGCCATCGTCGTTCCCGTCAACCGCATAAGCTCGAAAGCTCGATGGGATGAACTGCCCGGCACCCATCGCGCCGGCGTAGGACCCGGTAACGTCACTGAGCGAATACCCTTCCTCGCGATCCAGCAACAAAAATGCCTCGAGCTCGCCGGAAAAGAATTCCGAACGCGGGGGGTATGCAAACGCGAGCGTCGACAATGCGTCAACGACGCGGTGCGTACCCATGCGTTTTCCATACAGCGTTTCGACGCCGATGATCGCGACGATAATGTGTGCATCGACACCAAACCGCCGCGCCATCGCAGTCACTGCAGTCGAGTTATCGCGCCAGAATGCAGCGCCGTCGGTAATACGGCTGTCCGTGAGAAAAATGTTTCGATAGTCATACCACGGCACGACCCGTTCAGCCGGCCGGGAAATTGCAGCAAGGATCGAGTCATTAATGGCTGCGGATTCAAGCAAAGACTCGACGCGATCCCGCTCGAGCTGGTGCGCCGGAACGACGCGTTCGATAAAAGCCGTGCGTGCCCGCCTGACGGCTGCCGGATCATGCGTCTCCTGAGCAATGGCGGGACAGGCAGCGCCGAGCAAAAGTGCCGGAAGGCAGCGGAATAGGATACGCATGGCCGAGCTGTCCCTCATGGCGCAAGTAACTTCCTGTGGCCGCCGATAGCCGCGAGAATACCGAACCCGGCCATGAGCGTCACCATCGACGTACCACCGGCACTGACCAGGGGCAGAGGAACGCCGACCACCGGCAGCAAACCGCTGACCATTGCGGTATTGACGAACACATAGACGAAGAACGTCAGGCTCAGCGCGCCGGCCAGTAGTCGCGTGAATGTATCCTGAGCCTCGGCGGCGATGTACAGACCGCGTCCCACCAGAATCAAATACAGCGTCAGCAGCAGCAGCAATCCCAGCAAACCGAACTCTTCGGCCATAACGGCAAACACGAAGTCCGTCGATCGCTCTGGCAGAAACTCGAGATGCGACTGCGTACCGTTGAACCAGCCTTTGCCGAAAAGCCCGCCCGAGCCGATCGCGATTTTTGCCTGAATCGCATTGTATCCCGCGCCCAGCGGATCGGACTCCGGGTTCAGAAACGTCAGCACACGGCGTTTTTGGTAGTCGCTCATGGCGAACATCCAGTGCAGCGGCGCCGCACAAACCATGATGCCGCCGAGTGCCGCGACGATCCTGAAACTCAGCCCGGCCAGCAGTATGGTCAGCCCGCCCGATACGACGACGAGCAGTGCTGTGCCCAGGTCCGGCTGCCGCTCGATCATCAGTGCCGGAACCAGAATGATGACGCCCATCACGACGAGGTTGCCGAGCTTCGGCGGCAAAGACCGCTCATGCATATACCAGGCGACCGTCATCGGCACGCAGATCTTCATCAGTTCGGATGGCTGAATCGTCACGAATCCCAGGTTCAGCCAGCGCTGCGCGCCCTTACCGACTTCACCGTTCAGCATGACGAGCAACAGCAGCAGCAAAACGAACAGATAGGCCCATGGCGTCCACAAACGCATGTAATGCGGTGAAACCTGAGAAAGGACGAAGAAAGCAGCAAATGCGATCCCGAAGCGCGCGCCCTGGCGCAGCAAGGCATTGAGATCTTCGCTAAGCGCACTGTAGAGCACGATGAAACCAACGGCAGTTACGATCAGCAGGGTAATCAGCAACGGAAAATCGACATTCAGCTGCAGCCGCGGCGGGCCCTGGAAAGGCCCCAGACGCGTGTCGCCCCAATCAACGCTGCTGAGCGACATATTCGTTCTCTTCGAAATAGCTATCGAGTATGCGCCGTGCAACCGGCACCGCCGCGCTGCTCCCACCGCCATTCTCCACGACGACGGCGACGACGACCTGCGGATCCTCGACCGGTGCAAACGCGACGAACAGTCCATGATCGCGTAATGCCTCGTCGAGCTCGTCTTCGTCGTACTCCTCGTCCTGAGCGATCGTATATACCTGCGCGGTACCGGTCTTTCCGGCCACGGTGTATGGCGTTCCGGACATCACACGGAATCCCGAACCAGCCGGTTCGGTCGTGACGCCGGTCATCGCGTCGTGAATTTCCTGCCAGTACTCGTCATCGACGTCCAGCAGTGGCGGCAACAGGCGCGGGAGGCGCGGGCTGACCTCCGGATCGATGCCGTTTTCCGTTGCAATCAGCAGGCGCGTTTCATAACGATCGCCTCGCGTGCTCATGGCGGCGACCGCGTTGGCCAGCTGAATCGGCGTCACGAGCGTAAATCCCTGGCCGATCCCGGCGATGACAGTCTCGCCCGGGAACCAGACCTGGTCCTCGCGCCGCGAAAACGCGCGGCGCTTCCAGTCCCGCGACGGCACGACACCGGCGCGCTCGCCGGCGATATCGATGCCCGTCACGGCCCCGAATCCGAAGCGCTTCAGGAACGTCTCCATGCGATCGATACCGAGTTTGACGGCCAGTTGGTAGTAATAGACGTCACAGGACTGCACGATCGCATTGTGCAGATCCATGTTTCCGTGTCCGCGGGGTCGCCAGTCGCGATAGCGGTGCGTCTGACCGGGCAGTGAAAAGTAGCCCGGGCAGAACGTATGATCGTGAGCAGCGACGCTCTCGTGATACAGGCCCGCCAGACCCAGGAAGGGCTTGATCGTTGAGCCCGGCGGATAACGGCCCGTAAGCGCACGGTTGAACAGCGGCCTGTGTGGATCGCTGTTGAGCGCGACGAAATCCGCCCGGCTCAGGCCTTCGGAAAATCGGTTGGGGTCGAACGACGGCGTACTGACCAGCGCCAGCACGTCGCCGTTGCGCGGATCGAGCGCAACGACTGCGCCGCGCGCATTCTGCATCGCCTCATACGCGGCGAGCTGCAGCTTCATATCCAGGCCGACGACGATATTCTGGCCCGGAACCGGCCAGCGGGTCTCGAGGCCCGCGAGAATCCCGTCCCCTTCGACACTCGCCTGTGTCGCAGGATCCATCAGAATGCGTCCGCGCGCATTGACGACCTGTTGACGATAGCCGACCTTGCCGTGCAGCAGGGCTTCGTACGCGCGCTCGACGCCGGTCTTGCCGATACTCGAGGACGCTGCGTAGTTCGGTCGATCGATCGTCTCCAGATCGTCGGTCGAAATACTGCCGACGTATCCGATCGCGTGTGCCGCGACTTCGCCAAACGGATAATGCCGTACGAGACCTTCCTGAATATCGATACCACGGTATCGATGCCGTCGGACGGCGAACCTCGCCGCCTGATCGTCGTCGAGATTGACGAGCGTCACGCGTTCGAAACCGCGATGCGAGCGCACGAGCTCGATCAGCTCGGGCCGCGCGGCGGGATTCAGCAGTCCGATTCCCTCCAGCTCGGCGAGCGTGCCATCCAGGTCCTCGATCTGCTCAGGCGTGGCGACCAGCTGCCAGGTCGGCAGGTTTTCGGCCAGGACGAGCCCGTTGCGATCGAGAATCAGCCCCCGCGTTGGCGCGAGCGGCTCGATACGCACCCGGTTGCCCTGGGACAGATCGGAAAATCGCTCGTAATCCACGATCTGCAGCTGCACGAGGCGCGCAATGAGCGCCATCGTCAGCAGCAAAATGACTGCGACAGACCACAGAACGCGCGACAGGAACAGCCTTTGCTCCTGCCAGTGATCCTTCAGTGATTCGTTCGTCCCTGCCATGTATCAGGCCTCGATCCGCATACGCGCTTCGCGCTGGTCGAGTCTGGTCACGAACCAGGCAATCAGCAGCACCAGTGTACCGCTGGCGACAGGCGCCAGTCGTTCGACTGGTTCAACGCTGCGACCGATCACTCCGTCGATCCAGAACAGAATGAACTGATACAACGCGAGCATCACGGCCGCCCAGCCAATCAGTTGCGACATCGGAAATGCGCGCACCCGCAGATGAAAGCGCCTGCACAGGAACAGCACGGTGATCAGTGCAAGCGCGTTTTGACCGAGCAGTGCGCCGGTCATCACATCGAGTGCAAGACCCGCAAGGAATGCGCCGACCAGTCCGATGCGCCTGGGATCCGACAATGACAGGTAGATCAGCAGGACGGCGACCCAGTTTGGATTCAGCGCATTGATGAGTCCCGGCCACGGCACGACACTCAGCGCCAGCGCGCCGGCGACCGCCATCCACGCCAGCAGGTACCTGCGAATTTCCTGGTTCAAGGCACAGCCTCCGCGACACTCAGCGGCGCAGGCGGATCGTTGCCCTGCATCCCGACGAGCTCGGCGTCGCCGAACAGCAGCAATACTTCCTGATCCCGATCCAGCGCGGACACCGGTTCTGCGATCACCTCGACAAAGGCCTGACCCGGTCTGGCCTGCAGGGACATCACGCGCGCGACCGGATACCCCGACGGGAACACGGCGCCCAGACCTGAGGAAACGAGCAGATCGCCGACCTCGATATCGGCCGTGTTCGTCAGGTACGGCAGTCGCAGGCGCTGCTGATCGCCGGTCCCTACGGCAATCGTCCGCAGGCCGCTGCGATTGACCACGACCGGCAGCGCATGATCGGCATCCGTGATCAGAACGATCTCGGAGGTCCACTGGCCGACAGAGACGACCTGACCGACCACACCATGACGATCGAGGACAGCCTGGCCGACGAACACCGAATCGCTGCTGCCCCGGTTGATCATGAAGCGCTGGCGATACGGGTCGAGATCGACGGAGAGAATCTCCGCGACCAGGCGGCGATCATCGAGTCGCTCGGATGCTTCGAGCAGTTCACGCAAACGTGCGTTTTCCACGCGCAGCGCTTCGAGTTGCTGCAGCGCCACTTCGGCATCGCGCAGAGAGGCGTCGAGCCTGCGATTCTCATCGAGCAGCGCGGCATGCTCAGCGAGCGAATCGCTCGCCCAGGATGTGAGTCTAAACGGCAGATCCACCAGAATCTGGATCGGATACACGACGATCGATACGGCCTGTCGGACTCTGGACACGTGGTTTTGTCGATGATCGAGCATCATCGCGGCGAAACACATGAGAACGAGCAGCAGATACCGCAGCGCAAGTGACTCGTTGCTGCGACTGCCCATTGCCGATTTTGAATCCGTGGTCACCATATTTTTGCGCGCCTGTTCTTCTTTCCTTTATATCGCGGAGGCGCTACCGCTCATACCGACTATTCCAGAGAAAACGCAGACGGCCCGTACTGATCGAGCAGCTCCAGCAGACGGCCGCCGCCGCGTGCCACGCAGGTCAGCGGATCGTCCGACACGACGACCGGCAGCCCGGTCTCTTCAGTCAGGAGCTTGTCGAGATCGGTCAGCAGGGCCCCGCCACCGGTCAGCACGATTCCGCGCTCCGCAACGTCTGCACCGAGCTCCGGTGGCGTCTGCTCGAGCGCGACCTTGACCGCGCCGACGATCCCCTGCAGCGGCTCCTGCAACGCCTCGAGGATCTCGTTGCTGTTGAGCGTAAAGCTGCGCGGCACACCTTCGGACAGGTTTCTGCCTTTTACGGAAATCTCTCTGACTTCCTGCCCCGGATACGCCGAACCGACTTCGTGCTTGATTCGCTCGGCCGTCGCCTCGCCAATCAGAATTCCATAGTTGCGCCGCACGTAATTCGTGATCGCCTCATCGAAACGGTCGCCGCCGATACGCACCGACGCGGCATACACGATTCCATTGAGGGAGATGACGGCCACCTCCGAGGTACCTCCGCCGATATCGAGCACCATCGACCCGCGCGCTTCGTGCACCGGCATTCCTGCACCGACCGCCGCCGCCATCGGCTCGTCGACGAGGTGCACTTTGCGGGCGCCGGCGCCTTCGGCCGACTCGCGAATCGCGCGCCGTTCCACCTGCGTCGAGCCGTAAGGCACACAGACGAGCACGCGCGGACTCGGACGAAAATAACGCGAACCGTGTGCCTTCTTAATGAAATACTGCAGCATCTTCTCAGTAATGCTGAAATCGGCAATCACGCCATCCTTGAGCGGACGAATCGCGGTAATATGGCCCGGTGTGCGCCCGAGCATGTTTTTGGCTTCCGCGCCAACGGCCTCGAGCACCTTACCGCCACGGCCCGGTTCTTCGCGAATGGCGACGACCGACGGCTCATTGAGAACGATTCCGCGACCCGGAACGTAAATCAAAGTATTCGCGGTACCGAGGTCAATGGACAGATCTACCGAGAAATGCCCAAGAAAGCTCTTTAACATTGGGTGCCAAGGTCACGGAAACG
>JASFSB010000013.1:0-13049 GCA_050114615.1 Gammaproteobacteria bacterium | reverse complement strand
GATTGACTATTTCTATTTCGGCGCCGAGCGCAGACTTCCACATCGAGGCGACGGCGACCGCCAGACGGCGGTGATTCTCGCTGGTATTGAATCGCAGTTCCGCTCGCAGCGGTCGTTCGTCCGAGTAACCCGCGGCCTGATAAAGACGCCGGGCCTCCGCGATTCGTGCGTCGGCGTCGATCTTCGACCATGCATAGCTCTGCTGCTCATAACCGGCGATGCCCGGCGGCACGATTCCGTAGGCCGGCACCTCACCGACCCCGGTGACCTGTTCGGTGATGATGCGACGATCTACAGTCATCGTCAGCGCCTGGCGCAGACGCACGTCGTCGAATGGCGGTTCGGTCGTATCGAAGCCGTAGAAGTAAACGGAGAGCAGTGGCTTTACGCGGAGCTCGCCGGGAAGATTTTCCCGGATCCAGCGGTACTGCGAAGTCGGAATCTCATAGGTGTAGTCGAGTTCGTCGGCGCGGTAGCGCCGTAACTCGGCGTCCCTGTCTTCCGTGTTGTCGTAGTAGACGACTTCGATCTGCACATTGTCGGCGCCGTGGTAAAACTCATTCTTCTCGAGCCGGATGTGCGAATTGACGACCCACTCCGTCAGCCGGTAGGCCCCGTTCGAGACGAGCACGCCGGGTCGCGCGAAGCCGTCGCCGTACTCGGCATAACTCGGCCCATGAATGGGAAACGTCTGCGGCATGGCGAGCACCTGAATGAAATACGGTGTGGCGTTTTCGAGCTCGATTTCGAGCGTGTGATCGTCGAGCGCTTCGACGCCAAGTTCCTCCGGCGGCAGTTCGCCGCGAATAACTGATGCGGCGTTACGAACGGGCAGCAGTAGCTGCGCATAGGTAGAAGCGGTTGCAGGGCTGACTGTTCGGCGCAGGCCGGCAAGGAAGTCCTGTGCGCGAACCGTCTCGCCATTGGACCAGCGCGAATTCCGACGAAGGTGAAACGTGTAATGTCTTCCGTCATCGCTGATTTCCCAGCTTTCAGCCACCCCTGGCACGATATTGAGATCGACGTCCTCAGTCACGAGGCCCTCGAACAGATCGCGCAGGATCGCGCTGCCACTGGTTTCCTCGTTGCGATGTGGGTCGAGGGTATCCGGCTCGCCGCCGTTGCCACGATGGAAGGTGATGCGTTGCTCGCCGAGCGAGCGGTCAGGTTCCTCGGGCACACACGCTGCAAGGCAGCACACCGCGAGCGCAACCAACAAGCAGATTCGCCATCGTGATGTCATGTGGGGGTGCTCCCGATGCCGGAGTGTGCGACGTTCCGTTCTAGCATCGATTGTGCGCAGCTGTCACGGTACGCCGTCGATTGGACGTTTTCGTCCGGCGACTTCGAGCTACAATCGAGAACTTGCGCAAACTCTATCCATTCATCGAACCGTTCGATTCGGGCTATCTGGATGTCGGGCAAGGCCATCGGCTCTACTACGAGCAAAGCGGTCAGCCCGCAGGCATGCCCGCCGTTTTTCTGCATGGTGGCCCCGGCGGCGGCAGCGGTGCCAACGCGCGCCGATTCTTCGACCCGCAGCGGTATCGCATCGTCGTTTTCGATCAGCGCGGAGCGGGGCGCAGCGAGCCGCGCGCGAGCCTCGAAGCCAACACGACCGCTCATCTCATTGACGACATCGAAGTGCTCCGGGAACGTCTCGGTATCGACCGCTGGCTCGTTTTCGGCGGATCCTGGGGCAGCACGCTCGCGCTGAGCTATGCACAGGCACATCCCCGGCGCGTCAGTGCGCTCGTACTGCGCGGCATATTTCTGCTGCGGCAGCGCGAAATAGACTGGTTTTATCAGGATGGTGCCAGTCGTGTGTTTCCCGATCGCTGGCAGGATTTTCTCGCGCCGATCCCCGAGCATGAACGCGGTAATCTGCTACGCGCATATCATCGCCGGCTCAACGATCCCAACCTGGACGTTCAGCTCGAAGCGGCCCGGGCGTGGTCGGTCTGGGAAGGGGCGACGAGCGCGTTGCTGCCGAATGACGATCTTGTTTCGACATTCAGCGCCGACGAGTTTGCGATTGCCCTGGCGCGCATCGAGACGCACTACTTCGTGAACGGCGGGTTTTTCGCGAGCGAGCACGATCTGCTCCGTGGCATCGAAAGCATTCGCCACATCCCGGCGGTAATCGTGCAGGGTCGCTACGATATCGTTTGTCCGATGGAGTCCGCCTGGGAACTGGCGCGCGCGTGGCCCGAGGCTGAATTCAACATCGTTCCTGCTGCCGGACACTCTGCCTATGAACCTGATATTGCGTCTGCGTTGATCGAGGCAACGGATGCTTTTGCTCGAGGAGATCCATCATGAGTGACAACCGGCTACTGCTCGTCAATGGCAGGACCGTGAACGAAGGCAGCATTCGCGAGCAGGACGTTCTGATTGTCGGCGATCGAATAGCGTCGATCGGGAATGCTCTCAGCGACCCTGCCGCGGAGGTGATCGATCTCGGCGGCAAGCTCCTGCTGCCTGGAGTCATCGACGATCAGGTGCATTTCCGCGACCCCGGACACCCGGACAAAGCGACGATCGAAACGGAGTCTCGTGCGGCCATATGCGGTGGTGTGACGAGTTTCTTCGACATGCCGAATACGCGGCCGCCAACGACGGATCGCATCGCACTTGCTGCCAAAAAGCGAGTGGCAGAGCGCACGAGCTTCGCGAATTATGCGTTCTATCTCGGGGCGACGAACACCAATCTGGAAGAGATTCGGCTGGTAACGCATCGCGATGCCTGTGCCATAAAGATCTTCATGGGGGCATCGACCGGCAACATGCTCGTCGACGATCGCGAGGTGCTGAGCAGGATATTTGCCGAGTCCCGACTTCCGGTCGTGACCCATTGCGAGGATTCGCCGATGATCTGGGCAGCCGAAAACGAGTATCGGGCGCGCTACGGCGATGCGGTCCCAATGGCAGCACATCCGCAGATCCGTTCGGCTGAAGCCTGTTACAAGTCCTCTTCTTACGCAGTTGGTCTGGCGAAGCGTTTCGGAACGCGGCTGCATGTTCTGCATCTGACTACTGCGCGCGAATTATCGCTATTCGAGGCCGGGCCGGTCGAAAACAAGCAGATCACCGTCGAGGTGTGCGTCCATCACTTATGGTTCGATGAAAGCGATTACGAGCGACTGGGCACGCGGATCAAGTGCAATCCGGCGATCAAAACGGTCGCAGATCGCAATGCACTTCGCCAGGGCGTGTCCGATGATGTCGTCGATATCATTGCGACGGACCACGCACCACACACGGCCGCCGAGAAAGCACGACCCTACTTCGAAGCGCCGGCCGGTTTGCCGCTCGTGCAGCACATGTTGCCTGCGCTGATGGAACTTCATGCCCGCGGGGTGTTTACGCTGGAAAAAATCGTCGAGAAGGCCGCGCATAGTCCGGCCAGAGTGTTTGGCCTGCGCGAACGTGGCTTCATTCGTGAGGGCTACTATGCAGACCTCGTGGTCGTCGATCCGAACGGCAAAACCATTGTGACGCCTGACCAGGTTCGCTATCGCTGCGGGTGGTCACCGTTCGAAGGCGAGACATTCAGCGCGGAAATTCTATTGACAATATGTAACGGTAGCGTGGTCTTTCGAGACGGCGAAGTCTGCGGAGGACCTCAGGGCCGGGAACTGGAATTCTCTCCGCGCGAGTGAACTCTCCGCGCGGGTTTCCTGGCTCGAATGCGAGTGCATACGCGTCAAATCGAGGAGTCTGGACGTGAGAGTTCTGTTTTACGTGCTCATATTTGCGGCGCTGGCCGGCTGTCAGGGCGAGCAACACGCCGGAGAGGTTCGCTCGGCAGAAGCCGCGCCCGGCGCGGGCAGCACCGAGGCAGGGCATGCCGCTGCGGAGCCCGCCGTCGTGGTCGATTTGTCGCCACGCAAGCCGGTGATCGAGGAGACGATCGCTTACGGTGAAGCGGACGATCACAATCTCAATGGCGTGCTGACTTTGCCGGCCGACTCCTTCGAACCGCCTCCGGGAGTGCTGATCATTCATGAATGGTGGGGTCTGAATGAAACGCTCCGAACGCTGGCCAGACGCCTTGCCGGCGAAGGTTTCGTCGTGCTGGCGATCGATCTGTACGGCGGTGAAGTGGCGGCATCGACCGCGCAGGCCCAGGCACTGATGACGCGAGTGATGACGGATCCTGAAGCCGCCCTCGACAACATTCGCCAGGGCATAGAGTATCTGCGCCGCTACGCTCTGGCACCGCGCGTCGCCACGATCGGCTGGTCTTTTGGCGGCACATGGTCCCTGCAGGCCGGACTCAGACATGCCGAGCTGCTCGACGCCGTCGTGATGTATTATGGCCAGCTCGTCTCCGACGAGGCGCAGATCGAGCAACTGGATAGCCCGATTCTGGGGATGTTTGCCGGCAACGACGAGTCGATCACGCCCGATTCCGTCGTCGGATTCCGCGCTGCACTGCGGCAGGCAGGCAAGAACGCGGACGTGAGAATCTACCCCGACACCGGGCATGAATTCGCGACGCCTGACAGTGACAACTACGATGCGGCAGCAGCGGAGGACGCCTGGTCGCGGACGATCGCATTCCTCGACATGCACCTGCGCTGAAGCGCGCTGGCAGAAAAGACGTGGGGGCCGAGTCGAACCCTGATGTCGCCAATCCCTGGAGACTGTGTTCGAAACGTCGCCGGAAATACCCGGCCCCCACGTTGCTGGCCCTCCGGCCGGCCCGGCTGCGGTCTCTGGGGGGGAGAGTTGACCGCGGCCGTTTCAGTGCCGCTTACCCGCGAGTCGGGAGATTGGCTGCGGCGATCTGAATTTTTTGCTGACCCAGCTTCACCAGATCCGCATCAAGCTTCGTTTTTTGCGCTTCGTTGAGTTCGCTGACGTATGCACTCATGGCCTCGATAAGCTGCTCGGTCACTGTGCGCGGGGGCTCGGATAGATCCTTGCCAATCACCACGACCTCTTCCATGGCCGCAGCCTGTTGACTCAGCAGCGCAGCAGCGAGCAGCGCCGTAAGTCGATTCCTGAGTCGCGTATCCATCATTCCAGTCCTTTGCTCGAAAAACCGGGAGTGTTCCATCCAATTCCCAGGTTGCCCGAGATAATGCATCGATCGTGCCAACTTAGGAGTACCAAAAATCAAGGTGTTACGACTCAATGAGTTCCCGGTTTTCCGTCAATTCGCGGAAAACCGTTGAATTCGGTCGCGGAAAACCATAAATTGTCGTCATGACAACACGCACTCAGCAATGGCTGCTGCGCCGCAGCCCGACTTTGATGCTGCTGCTCGACGGCGACGGCAGAATCCTCGACGCCAGCGATGAATGGCTACGTCGGTTCGGCTACCCGCGCGAGCAGGTCGTCGGCAAGCGCCCGCACGACTTCAGCAGCCCGGAAGTTGCCCGGCGCATCATCGAGGAATACATCCCGTTGTTGCGGCGCACCGGAGAGCTCGAGGCAGCACCAGTCGACATCGTCACGCGCTCGGGCGAGCGCGTGGACTGCTTTGCGCGTGCGGTCGTGGAACACGATTCCGCGGGCGAATTCCTGCGCACGGTGACCGTTTACTCGGAGCTCGGCGAGCACGTCCGGCTCGAGCAGCAGTACCGGGAGTTGTATCGGGCGACACCGGCTCTGCTTCACACGGTCGACGCCCAGGGTCGGATTCTCGACGTCAGCGATCGGTGGCTGCGCAAACTCGGCTATTCACGTGAGGACGTGCTCGGGCGAGTCATTACCGATTTCATGGGTGAGGAAGTCAGGGCAAGCCTCAGCGGCGGTCGTCTGAGCGATGTCATTGCCGCCGGTCAGCTCGACAACGAGCCGCGAACCTACGTCGCTAAGAACGGCGAGATCATCGAGGTGCTCGTATCCGCGGCTGCCGTACGAGACGCCAGCGGTGTCGTCGAACACCTGATGGTCGCTTCGAAGGACGTGACGGAACGAAATGAGGCTGAGCGCCGGCTGCGCGCCGCTTTTGACGAAAACGCTCGTCTGCGGGCGGAGCTCGAGCGAGAGCGTGACTACCTGCGAGAGGAAGTCGAAGTCTCGATGAACTACTCGCGCATCATCGGCGAAAGCCCGGCGCTGAAGAAGATGCTGGCCCGCCTCGAAGCCGTTGCGGAAACGTCCGCGAGCGTATTGATCGAGGGTGAATCGGGAGTCGGCAAGGAGCTCGTGGCGCATGTCATTCATTCACGCGGCGCTCGCCGGGACGGGCCGCTCGTCAAGGTCAACTGCGCCTCCATTCCGGATGAGTTGTTCGAAAGCGAGTTCTTCGGTCACGTCAAGGGGTCGTTCACCGGTGCGCATCGGGACAGGGTCGGTCGATTCGAGCTCGCCGATGGCGGAACGATCTTTCTGGATGAAATCGGCGAAATCCCGCTGGCTCTGCAGGGCAAACTGCTGCGCGTACTGCAGGAAAGCGAGTACGAGCGAGTCGGCGATGAGACAACGCGCTCGGTCAATGTCCGAGTCGTTGCGGCAACGAACCGAAACCTGGAGGAAGCCGTTGAGGAAGGAACTTTTCGTGAGGATCTGTTCTATCGACTCAGCGTGTTTCCGATCGCGGTACCGCCACTGCGCGAGCGCGGCAAGGACGTGCTGCAGCTCGCCTCGCATTTCCTGGACCGAACGTGTCAGGAGTTCGGGCACCGGCCGCTGACGCTGTCTCGCCAGCAGGCCGCTCTGCTGCAGCAGTACGACTGGCCCGGTAATGTCCGCGAGCTGAAGAATGTCATCGAGCGCGCAGTCATTCTCTCCAAAGGCAAGGTTGCGCGACTCGACCTCGCAATGGCCGATATTCTCGCGAGTCAGCCCGAGGTTTTCGACGCGCCCAACGAATCGGGCGTGCCGATCGACATGGAAATGGGGCGGGTCTATACCGAAGCGCAACGCCACGAGCGCGACCGTCAGAACATGATTCGCGCTCTGGAGACGGCCAACTGGCGCGTTTCCGGCCCGGAAGGCGCCGCTGCGCTGATCGGAATCAAGCCATCCACATTTACCGACAGGATGAAGAAATACGAGATCGCGCGACCGCATTAGAAAGCGCGGTTGTCCGCTGATACCCGCGCCAGAGCTGACTTTCCGCGCCGATTGCAGTTGCGCGACAGGCCGATGTTCTGTTATATATTTTAGTGATTGGCCATCGACAGCACGGTGGCCGTGCTTCCATAAACGAAAAACAACAAAATGAAGCATATTCAAGCGTCGTTTCAGGCAGCCGTCGAGACGCTGATTGGCGAAGGACCGGTAAAACAGCGTCTCGCCCGGGCGTTCGAAGAGCACCTGTTCGGACTCGACGAATCCGAATTGCCGGCCGATGTTCGTGACGACTATTGCCGTCTGCACGCGGCCATGCACACGACGAAACCGGTTGGGCCGCAAAGCGCGGTGCGTGCGACGGTGCAGAAGATGTCGTCAGCTGACGCTGCGCGTCAGGCGCTGGTCATTTTCTCGATGCACCTGGCGCTCGAGGGACGCAAGCCACGTTCCGAGCCACTGCGAGTGACCGAGCCGCTGCAATTCGCCGAGCGGGCCATCGCTGCGGCACCGCGATACCTCGAAAAACAAGGCTGATTCTGCACCTGGCACCCGTCATCGGGCAGCCTTCAGGCACCTGACCGCGCAGTTCAATTTGCGACCGGGATCATAGACTTAGCACTGTGAGATCCGCACTATCGTCACGTTGCCATCCAGAGTGCATTCTCTCCATGACTGAAGCGGTCGCTGAGCTTCCGACAGAAGGATCTGACGCCACGCCGTCGGCAACAACCTACGCGCCGTATTCGCAGCTGATCAAAATGCTGCTGCCGCGGTCGATTTCCGTCACGATTTTCGACCACGCCGGCGAGCTCGCGTGGAGCTCCGACGGCTACGCAAGGCCGGAGATTACAGAGCTTCTCGAAAAGCACAAAACCGATGTGGCCAAGGGCCACGGACGAATCTACGAAACCTCCTCAGGGCAGGCAGCGTTTCTGGAGCATCTGCATTCGGAAAACCGCCGTCTGGGCTCGGTCGTCGTCGAGCTCGGCCCCTCGCGCAGTGCGTGGAATGACAAGGTGGTACGCGGATTGCTGCGCCCGGTGTTGCGCTGCCTCGAGAACTGCCTCGAACTGGAGCAGTCGATCGAGACATCCGGGACCGGCGGGGATGCGGTGCTCGATTTGCTGCTCGGGATCGACGAGGACAATCCGGCGGGCCCTTCGCCGCTGCATCGACTGCTGCGCCACTCCGTCGAACAGCTCAATTGCAGCGTCGGCGCGCTGGTCATCACGAGCAAGAACCTGACAGTGACCTGGGACGTAGCAGGGAATGATTCTCTGGTCGCCACGCAGCTGCTCAATCGCACGCAAAAGAACCTGCTCGCATGGGCGCAGCTGAACAACCGTACGATGCTCGTCAATCGAGTTGGTGGCAGCCACGATGCGCCCTCATACAAGATTCTTTCCTGCCCGATTCACAACAACAGCGACAACGTCGATGGCGTCCTGGCGCTGTTTCGCGACGCCGGTCAGAACGACTTCGATCTCAAAGACGTGCGAATTCTCGAGTTCATCGCAAAGCGTGTCGTCGCCATCCTGAATTCCAGGCACGACTCGCTGACGGGTCTGCCAAACAAACTGATATTCGAATCCCGCGTACAGGCCGAACTGCAGGCGGCGGCGGATCGCCCGCAGGCACTGATGTACATCGATATCGACCGTTTGCAGTCCATCAATGAAGCGTTCGGCTATCAGTCCGGCGACGACGTCATTCAGCGACTCGCCGAAGCAGTCCAGCAGCTTCTGCGGCCAATCGATATGGCCTGTCGACTCGGTGGCGATCGCATTGCCGTGTATCTGAAGGATATAGAGCTGCAGGGCGCCACCGATCTGGCTCAGAATCTCGTCGACCGTATGGCAGGCCTGAGCTATCTGCGCGACCAGCATAGTCTGAGTCCGACAGTCTCTGTCGGCGTCGTCAAGCCGGCGGCCGGGATCCAGAAGTTTGCACACGTGCTCGCTGCCGCTGAGATCGCGTGCAAGGAAGCCAAGCATGCTGGCGGCAACTGCGTCATCAGCGATCACCAGAAACCGCTGGTGCACCGTGAACGAGTACGTCGAACGGATCCGGGCGAGAAACTGCGCCAGGCACTCGCACAGAACGAATTCCGTTTGCTGGCGCAGCCGATCATGGGATTGTCTCTCAGTACCGGCGAAATCCTCGGTCAGGAGATTCTGCTTCGTTTGCGCGACCAGCAAGGCAGCCTGATCGCGCCGGAGAAGTTTCTCGATATCGCGCAGCGCTTCATGCTGATGGACGCGATTGACCGGTGGGTCCTGTCGACGACTGTGGCGGCGATCAGAGAATCAGAGATCGAGTTCGGGAAGCCGGCTCATCAGATAACGCTCAATGTCTCCGAGCAGTCGATCAAAGGGCCCGAATACGCTGAATTCGCGCTTGAAGAGATCGCGCGGGCCGGGCTCTCCAATCAGATGTTTCGTTTCGATCTCCGCGAATCCGTCGCAATCGAGCATGTGAATCTTGCCGGGCCATTTATGCGGCAGATGCGCGACGCCGGTTGCCAGGTCGGTCTCGATGATTTCGGCATACGTCTGAGTTCGTTCGCCGATCTCAAGGATCTGCCGGTCCAGTACCTGAAGATCGACGGCGCCCTGATCCGTCGAGTCGAGGACGATCGCTATGCTGAATCGGTCGTCAAAGGCATTGCGCGGGCAGCAGAGATTCTTGGCGTTTTCACGATTGCCGAGCATGTCGAGTCGGAAAGCCTTGCGGCGCGTCTTCAGGAGCTCGAAATCAACTATGGCCAGGGGTTCTGGTTCGGGCGCCCGAGTCCGATAGAGCGCTTTCTGGAGGCGCCGGCGCCCGTCGAATAGCCAGCCGGCGCGATTTCGCGCCATTCGCGGGCTTTTCAGATAGCCGTCACATGGTCCTCCCTGACGGCTTCCCTATAATTGCCCTCAACGCTGCAACGAGATGCACCATGAGAACAGTTGGTTTTTGCGCGCTGCTGCTGATTACGTCGCTGCAGGCGGCAAACGCCGAAACGGCCTACGTGACGGATATCCTTCGGCTCGGGCTACATGCCGCGCAGGACACCAGTGACCGCCCGTTCCGGACTCTGGTCAGCGGCGCTGAACTCGAGGTTCTGCAACGCGTGCCGAATTTCGCGGAGGTCCGCACGGAAGATGGCCGCCAGGGCTGGGTCAAGTCGGCCTACCTCGTGACGGATAAGCCGGCGCAGCTCATCGTCTCGGAGACTCAGGCGGCGCTCGAGAAGGCGCAGCAGGATCTCGTCACGGAACAACAGGGACGGGTCGCTGCAGAATCGCAGTTGCATCAGTTGCTGAATGACGCCGAATCGAAACTTGGTCAGGTCGTTTCCATGGAGGCACGGCTCAAGCAGCTGAGCGCCCGAAACCTCGAGCTGGAAGCACAGCTCGATACGTACCGATCGGTCGTACCACTGACGTGGGCCGCCTCGGCGGTCGTTGCGTCCCTGTTAGGTGGATTCTTTCTCGGACTCTGGGCGCTCGATGCGTACATTCGTCATCGGCACGGAGGATTTCGCGTCTACTAAGGCCGATAAGCCGCGGCAGGGCCGCCTTTCTCGGCGGCCTGGCGGGACATTCGAACGAGTCGTCGTACCAGACGTTCGCCGAGCAGTACGGTCAGTATGGCTGCGTAGACGAGCGGTTCGAGCATGTCCAGTTTCGTTTGCCAAAGGTAATGAGTGACGGCAAGAATCGCCACGGCATAGACTATTTGATGCAGGCGAGTCCAGTTGCGCCTGAGACGCCGCTGGAAACCGCGGGTCGATGTGACGACCAGCGGAATCATCAACAGCAGTGCCAGCATGCCGACCACCGTGTAAGGGCGCTGGGTGACGTCGACGAGGATCGTGGACCAGGCCAGGCGAAGATCCAGCACGGCGTAAGCGGTGAAGTGCATGCCGAGGTAGAAAGCGCTGAACAGTCCGAGCATGCGTCGGTAAATGACGAGGACGTTCCACCGGGTCAGCCTTCTCAGCGGAGATACCGCGAGCGTGATCAGGAGAATATTGAGGGCCGTCTTGCCCATTGTGTCGATGAGTTCAGCGACCGGATTCGGCCCGAGCGAAACTCCGGCCAGACCGAAGGCCTTCAGCACGACCAAAACGAAAGGCGCTATGCACGCGCCGAACAGAGCGGCTTTCGTCAAGCCGCGTTGCAGCGTGGTCATCGGCGTATAGCGCTAAGCGAAGACGATCAGAAGTTTCGGACCAGGTCGAGACCGCGGTAAAGTTCGGCGACTTCTTCGGCGTAGCCGTTGAACATCAATGTCGGAACACGCGGGCTAAACAGGCTCGAACCGAGCCGGCGCTCGCTGGCCTGACTCCAGCGAGGATGATCGACGTTCGGATTCACATTCGAATAAAACCCGTACTCGCGTGGCTGCGCCATGTTCCAGCTGGTGCGCGGCTGCGTATCCGTGAAGTGAATTCTTACGATCGATTTGATGCTCTTGAAGCCATACTTCCAGGGGACGATGAGGCGCAGGGGCGCACCGTTTTGATTGGGAAGAACGCGGCCATATAAACCGACCGTCAGCAGCGCCAGCGGATGCATGGCTTCGGCGATCGTGAGGCCTTCCCGATACGGCCACTCGAGGGTTCGACGTCGTACCCCTGGCATTTGATCCGGGTCATTGAGCGTAAAGAACTGAACGTATTTCGCGTTCGAGTTCGGCGCGAAACGCGACAACAATTCGCCCAGCGAAAACCCGACCCACGGGACGATCATCGACCAGGCCTCGACGCAGCGGAAGCGGTAGATACGGTCCTCGAGCGTATGTGGCGCAAGAATATCCTCAAGCGTGTATGTGCCGGTCTTGTCTGCTTCACCGGTGACCTCGACTGACCAGGGATCAGTTACGAGCGTGTGCGCGTTGCGAGACGGGTCTTCCTTGCCGGTGCCGAACTCGTAGTAATTGTTGTAGCTTGTGATGTCCTCCCAGGAGTTGGGATCTTCAGTGACGGAACCGGGCCATTGGCGCAGATTCCCGAACTCGCCGCCTGCAGGGATTTCCGCGGCGTGCGTAAACGCGCCGGGTATCAGACCCGCTGCTGCCGCCGATTGAAGCAGCCGGCGACGATCCATGAAGACGGATTCCGGCGTGATCTCTGAAGGTTTGATTCGACTGGCTTTCGTGTATTGACGCATGGTTCAGCTCTCCTTCGATGGCACCACGGGCCGGATTCCGGCCGGCAGTGCCGGGTAGCGCGATACCCGGTTAGAATGCTCGAAAACAGAATACACAAATCTAAGGCAAAGCGCCGCCGCCGTGGCGCAAATCCGTGCACTCATACTGAATAGGAAAGGGGGAGGTATGAAACTTATTACGGCAATAATCAAGCCGTTTCGGCTCGATGATGTCCGAAATGGTCTGGCCGACGTGGGCGTTCAGGGAATGACCGTGTCGGAGGTCAAAGGTTTTGGGCGACAGCGAGGCCATACGGAGCTCTATCGCGGTGCGGAGTATGTCGTCGACTTCCTGCCTAAGGTGAAGCTCGAGATTGCGGTGGCTGACGATCTCGTCGAGCGAGTGGTCGAGTCACTCATCGACAATGCCAAGACCGGCAAAGTCGGCGATGGCAAAATCTTCGTCACTGAGCTGCTGGACGTTTATAGAATTCGCACCGGGGAAACCGGCGATCAGGCGCTTTGAGGCGTCCCACCGGGGAGGGGGGAATCAATGAAAACGATAAAACGTCTGTCTGTCACTGCAGGTTTGGTGTTTGCTGCCGGGCCGGCCAGCGCGCAGTTGGTCGATAGCGGTGATACTGCATGGATCCTGACATCGACGGCTTTGGTCCTGTTTATGACGTTGCCTGGCCTGGCCCTGTTCTATGCCGGGCTGGTGCGGGCGCGAAGCGTCTTGTCGGTGCTGATGCAGTGTTTTGCCATCTGCTGTGTCGTTTCGCTCGTGTGGATTGCGATCGGTTATTCGATGTCTTTCGGTGAATCGGCTGTGCCCGGATTCGTCGGGGGGCTCGGTGCGGCCTTCCTGAACGGCGTCAC
>JASFSB010000012.1:0-13076 GCA_050114615.1 Gammaproteobacteria bacterium | reverse complement strand
GCATCTTCTGGCACTGATTGCAGCCGCACTGGCAGGATGGCACGAATCTCCGAAGGCTCAGGTCAGCGAAGCGTTTCTGGATGAATACGCGGCCGCTCTGGAAGCCGGAGAGCCCGTCCTGGAACTGACAAAGGACGGCGCCGTGACGCACGTCGAAACGGCGATTGTCATTCAGGCGTCACGGCAGGAGATCTGGAACATCCTCGTTGCCTGCGAGATCGCGCCCGAGTACGTGCCGAATGTCGTCGCCTGCCGATCCATCGAGGTTCTCGATGACGGCGCTGCGGAGCTCTTCATCCAGACGGTCAAACCGGCGTTCTTCATCCCTTCGTTCGAGCACGTCTTTCGAATGGACTATTCCCCGCTGGATCGCATCATCATTTCGCGGGTGAGTGGCCCGATCCGACTTCTCGAGAGCAGCTGGGGACTAGTTCCCCGCGACGACGGATCCGTACTGCTGACTTACACGCTCACCGTTGATCCAGGCATACCGATTCCGCGAATATTCGTCCGCCAGACCCTGCGCAGGGATCTCCCCAAAGTACTGCTCGCCGTTCAACAGCGCGCGGCAGCGGCGGCGGCAGCACGCGAGGCGCGTTAATTCCGCCAGCTCAGTCCGAAGTCCCTGCCTCGAGCCCAGCGAACGGATACAGTGCCCGGTCGGCAAGGTGCGAGGCGGAGACATTCTGCAGACTGCGAAACAGGCGATCCGTTCGACCGGGATCTGCTTTTTCCCATTCAGCGAGCAGTGCTTTGACTTCAGCGCGTCGCAGGTTTTCCTGCGACCCGCACAGATTGCACGGAATGATCGGAAACCCGCGCTGTCTGGCGTACTGTGCGATCTGCCTTTCGGAACAGTAGGCAAGCGGACGTATGACGACGTGGCGCGCGTCGTCGCTCAGCAGCTTCGGCGGCATGGCCTTGAGGCGGCCACCGTAAAACATGTTCAGGAACAACGTCTCGACGATGTCGTCGCGATGATGTCCCAGCGCGATCCGCGTTGCCCCGATTTCTTCGGCGACGCGATAGAGCACGCCCCGCCGCAGACGTGAACACAGACCACATGTCGTCTTGCCTTCCGGAACCACGCGCCGAACGATGGAGTACGTATCTTCCTCGACGATGCGGTATTCGACGCCGAGTTTCCCGAGATATCGCGGCAGCACGTCGATCGGGAAACCCGGCTGCTTCTGATCGAGATTGACGGCAACGATCGAGAAATCGATCGGCGCACGGCTACGCAGGCTGATCAGCATATCGAGCAACGTGTAGGAATCCTTGCCGCCGGAGAGACATACCATGACCCGATCGCCCGATCCGATCATGCCGTAGTCCGCGATTGCCTTGCCGACCAGTCCGCGCAGCTGCGCGTGCACCTTCTTCCAGCGACCCGATGCCGACCCGCCGGCGAGTTGCCGCGCGAGCCCTCCCGCCGGACGCAGCACATGAACGTTCGCCTGTTCTTCCACGTTAGACATAACTACTGAGTTTAGTCGCGTCACACACTATTGTGCATGCCTTGTGATTCCGTTCACTGCACTTATTTTCCGTGTCAAATAGGCTTCAGCGATCCACTTTAAGTCAAGCGGGGCGGAATGAAGCAATCGATCGTTGCCGCAGTGCTCGCCGTCGTCGCGCTGGGCATCCTGATCGCGATGGCGATCGAATCACGCCCGGTTCCTGCCAATGTCCACGTAGCGCAGAACAGCCTTGCTAACGCGCTGCAGGTTCTGGCGGAGGACTATCAGGCAATCACCGAAGCTTTGCAAACCGCCTGGCGCGATCAGCGTCCACCGGGCGAAGCCGTTCGTGCGCTGATCGAGCGCAGTCGCTCAGGCGCCGACAGCCTGAGCGCAACCGTCGCTCTCATCCCGGGCTCGGCAAGTCAGTTGACTCGTATATCGAACTCGCTCGGCAGGCTGACCGTCGCACTCGAATCGGCCGGTACGAGCGCGGGATCGCTCGTCGATGACATCACGGCCTATACCGGGGCCGTCACAGTGGTGCGCGAACAGGGCCCGCAAATCGTTCAGGGACTGCGTGACGTACGGCTCGACCGCGCAGCCACCAACACGTTTGAACTCGTTGCCGGCACGCTGGACTTCATCGAGCAGCCGGCGCGCGAGCGACAGCAGGACCTCGAGCGCCTGCTCGCTACCCTCGATCGAGACGCACGAATCGACGCAAATATGCCGCGTGAGATGAGCCGCCTCCGCAGCGCGGTCAGGACGATCGTCGACCTCAGAGGAAATATCGAATCTCGCCTGAGCGCCATTGGGGCGGCTCGGATCGATGCCGCGGCGATCAGCCTGAACGACGCAGTGGGCGCCGCTTACACGAGTACCGTCATTCGAATCGACAGGGCGCGTCTGCTGCTCGCCTCCTATGCCCTGATATTGCTCGGCACGGTTGCAGTCTTCGGCATTCGACTCAGGCAGAGTTACCGGCAAACGGCCGCGGCCAACGACGAGCTGCAGGTGCTCAACGAGTCGCTGGAACAGCGTGTGCAGGTTCGGACGCAGGAACTCGAAAACGCATTACAGGAACTCAGAGAATCACAGGTTCAGCTCGTACAGGCCGAGAAAATGTCGTCGCTCGGCCAGCTCGTCGCCGGAATCAGCCACGAAATCAATACACCATTGCTGTATCTGGCCAACAATGTCGAACTGATTTCAGAACGCCTCCAGCAGCTGGAAGGATTCGTGCGCCGCTCGAGCAGCGCCTACAACATGCGGCCCGGCGATTTCGACAGCAGGGAGAAGTACCAGCATGCGTTTGCAGCGGCTCTGAGCGAACTCAAACAGCGAATACTCGAGGAGGAACTCGACGCTGCCGCCAGCGAGGCAAAGGACCTGCTCGAAGACTGTTCAGACGGACTCCGTGACCTGACGGAAATGTCGCAAAGCCTGAAGGATTTCAGTCGTCTCGACCGCGCGCCAGTCGGAAAGTTCGATGTCAATGCGGGACTCGAAAAAACACTGGTCATTGCCCGAAATATCGTCAGGAACAAGGCCCAGATCTCGAAACATTTCGGCGAGCTGCCGGAGATCGAGTGCTCACCCTCGAAGATGAATCAGGTCTTCCTCAATCTCATCACCAACGCCGCCCAGGCGATAGAAGGAACCGGCGACATCGTGCTGCGAACGGAGCGACGCGGCGAAGACGAAGTCGCGATCAGCATCAGCGATACCGGCTGCGGCATCCCGTCGGACATTATCGACAAGGTTCGCGACCCGTTCTTCACGACGAAGGAAGTGGGCAGCGGTACCGGCCTCGGACTATCGATCGTCGACGAAATCATTCGCTCACACAATGGCGCGCTCGAAATCGAGTCCGAGCCCGGCAAAGGCTCCAGGTTTACCGTGGTGCTTCCTGTCCGGCATCGACCGGCTAACGAGTCGGATGCAATCGAAGCGACGCCTGACGTCGCTTCCGACAGCCCGGAAACGCTGGCAGAAGCCGTCTGACCGCGATGTCTGCGCAGCCACAGCAATCGTCTCGCACGCGCGTCCTGTTTGTCGACGACGAACCCCGCGTCCTGAACTCCATGCGCATCATGTTTCGCAAGCAGTACGACACTTTTTTCGCAGACAACGGCGCCGCTGCGCTGGGAATCGTCAAGGCTCACGATATCGACGTCATTGTCTGTGACCATCGAATGCCACAGATGACCGGCGTGGAGGTGCTGGCACAGGCGCGCGAGCTGTCGCCGCGCAGTGTCCGTATCCTGCTGACAGGTTACGCAGATCTGAATGCAGTCGAGGGTTCGATCAACGAAAGCGAAGTGTTTCGATTTCTGACGAAACCGTGCGCGCCTGACGAGCTCAGGCGCACGATCGCGCTGGCATCATCGCTCGCACACGAGCCTGCCGCACCGTCCGAGGCGGCACCGGCCGCGTACAGTGACGAAAACGTCGTCACCGCCGCAGAAGCTGCCAGGACTGAAGCGATTGCAGTGAGTACGCAAGTGCTCGATGAGCCTGCCATTGCGCACCCGCCGGCAGCCCCAACGGAGAATGTGCGTCGGGGTCTCTCAGTCCTCGTGTTCGCGAACGACGAGTCAGTTTTCAGGATCGCCCAGGAATCGACGCGTGGGCGCGTGCCGGTCTATTACGCTTCGAACATCGTACAGGTCGTCAGGCTGATCGAAGAACATCAGCCTGGCGTTCTGCTTACGGACATCTCCGAAGATCGTTCCACGATACAGGCGATGACAGCGCGGCTGAAACAACATCTGCCGCAGCTCGTGACGATCGCGGTTTCAGAGCACCGCGACGTTCTCGATATGGTCTGGCTCATCAATCATGGCCAGATCTTCAGATTCCTCCGCAAACCGTTGTCCCCGGGTCGCTGCGCCGTCAGCCTCAAAGCCGGACTGGAACACCACCAGAAGTTGTTGCGCAATCCGGACCTTGTCAATCGATATGCGGTCGAGCAAACCGATAGCGACAAAGATACGACCGGTCTGCTTGCCAGACTCGGATTTCTCAGACGTCTGTGGAATCGCCAGTGATTCCGGAAAGACAACCCGGAGCACAGGGCGATAAAGTTCTGTGGCTGCTCGGAGCCGGCGTCGCGATCGTGGCCGTCGCATTCTTCGTTCTGCTCAACATGGGCACGCCGGAATTCACCGCGACCCGAGTCGAGATCACGCCGGAGAAGACGCAGGCTGCGGCCGTTCGGGCGAATCCCGAAGACGGGGATGCGCCGTTCGATCTCAGCGTACGGCTGAACCGCGCCCGACTCGCCCTCGATGCCGGCATGCTGACGGAACCGGAAGGCTACAGCGCCTGGAGCATCTACGCTGCGATTCTCGATCAGGACGCGGAGAACACCGACGCCGGCGCAGGCCTTCGGCTGGTCGCCGACCGAGTCGTCGATCAGGCGTTTGATGCCCTGAATGCCGGGCGCCGCGACATGGCCGAAGCACTCGCCGAGCGGGTGCTGGATCGGTTTCCGGATGACCGGGGTGCGACTGAGATCATCACGCGTGTCCGACACGCCATCGTTGCCGAGCGCCCCGCCCCGGAGTCCGCCCCCGAAATACGTACAACCGCGCCGGAGCAGAATCCGCGAGCGCAACAGCGCAGCGAAGAACGCGCGCGTGCAGCGCAAACCGAAGTGCGCGACCCGATCGCAGCGATCTATTCGAACTTCACGCGCGCACTGGCCGGCGGTGCGTTAACGCTGCCCGTCGAGGACAACGCAGTCGGCTACCTCGATGCGATGCGCCGACAAAGCGCGGATCATGCAATGACCCACGAAGCCGAGCTGCAACTCTTCGATGCCATGTTCGCGCGCCACAATGAAGCCTTCAACAGGCTCGACACCGACGCGGCTCAGGAATGGCTTGTCGCGGCAGACGAGTTGAATGTCGATGCAGACCGTGTCGCTGCGGCGCACGATCAGATTCTGGACTTCCTCGCCGCCCAGGCCGCCGTGGAATCGATCACCGCAGCCGAACTCAGCATTCGCAACTACGTCCCGCCTGAGTACCCGAACCTCGCTCTGCGACGCGGTCTCGAAGGCTGGGTCGACATCGCCTTCGTGCTTTCCCGCGAAGGACGCCCGATGAGCGTGGAAGTCACGGAAGCGTCGAATTCGATATTTCGCAATGCAGCCACCAGCGCGGTGCGCGAATGGGAGTTCGAGCCATATACGATCCACGAGCGGGTCGTCGAGCAGCACGCGCACACACGCATTCGCTTCGTACTCGAAGACTAGCACCGTTTTGTTGACATAATCCCTGTCCGGATCGCGCCCTGCACGCCAGCGCGGTAAGATCTGCCGGAACTCGCATCACAGGGATAAAAAAATGCGGCGCTGCATCCTGACTCATCTTGTCATCGCAGCGTGCAGCACAACGACCGTACCGGCGCTCGCCGAATGGCGCTGTGACTGCACGACGATCCTCGATAGCTGCACGGCCGAGGTTGCCGTACAGGACACATTCGTCGAAGTATCGACGCAGTCCGCACAGTGCGCGCGCGTCGATTATTTCATCGACGGCATTCCGTTTGTTTCTGTGGCGGTCGACGGCAGCGCACGAGAAGACTGGATCACGCGCAGTGATGATCCACGCATACTCGTACGCAGCTGTCAGGTTTGCGCCGATAACGCGAATGCGCCAACGGCAGACAGTGACAGTCCCGATGAGGCTGAAGAGCCTGCATCGGAACTCCTCATGCCGCTGGTCGCACCGGAGCCGATCTATCCGCGACAGGCCCAGGAACGCGGCCTCGAAGGCAGCGTGACGGTCGAGTTCACGATCAATCCTTACGGCGACACGCAGGACGTCCGGGTTGCTGCGGCACAGCCCGCCGGCGTCTTTGACCTCGCTGCCGTGTCGGCCGTCAGTCGATGGCGCTACGCGGCCGACGGCAACCGAGAGCCGGTTTCTCGCAGGGAGACGCTCGAATTCACGATCGAGGATTTCATATTCGCGGACACGGCGACGCCTGCGGCTTCACCGGCAGCGGATTCTGCAGCCGCCCGCCCTGGCAACCGGTGTGTGCGCGAAAACATCACATACAACTACAGCGAAATGATCGAAGTCGGACTGATCAGTGTCTGCGCGCAACCGATAACGGTGTACGCGTGTGCGACCGGCGTCGGGGCAATGGCACAACGCTGGGTCTGTAGCTCCACTGACGAGAATCAAACGGTTCTGGTGCGACCCGGCGATTCCCGCGTCGGGTTCACGGTTTCGCTGCCGACGCAAACGGGCACGGGTCAATTCGAATATGCGGATCATTTTTTCGTCGCGCGCGCACCCAACACTGAATACTGGTGGATCGCCTGCGGCAGCGATGACGAACGGTGTCGTGTCGGAGGCCGGCAGTGGACGGAATCGCTGGACCGGCAGGCAGCGCACATCGACCCGCAGCTACGGACACGTCTGGACGTCGCGCGTTCTTACTGAGGCTCATTGGCGTCCGAGTCGATCCCTGCCTCGCGCTGCGCTGCGACGTCCGAATCCATTGCTTCGTTTCCGGCGGCTTCAGTCGCTGAATCGTCGGCGCGATGCGAGCGCGGCGCACGTACGTTGAGGCCGGTGTAGATGATCGTTGCCGTGCTCAGCACGAACGCAATCACGAAACCGATTCCGATGAGTCGCCGCCGCTGTCTGCCTGGCTCCTGAGTCATTCCGAAAGTTTTCCGCTCATGCTCGCTCGGCGGTAGTATCGCGGGCGGTCATCGTAGCAAATTCCTGTCGGCCCCGGCTCGGCCGGCGGCGGATTCAGGGCAGACTCATGTTGATGTTGAGAAGTGCTTGCGGGCTTGCAGTATTCATGTTGCTCGCCTGGTGTTTGAGTGAAAACCGGCGCGCCGCGAGCTGGCGTGTCGCCGGAGTCGGTATCGGCTTACAACTCGTCATTGCCACGATACTGCTGCGCATCCCTCAGGCACGGTTCGTCTTCGTCGCCCTGAACGATGCGGTTCTGGCGCTCGAAACGGCCAGCGTCGCCGGAACGAGCTTCGTTTTCGGCTTCCTTGGCGGCACCGAGCTCCCTTATGAGGAATTGCCGGGCAGCAGCAGCCTGATCCTGGCATTTCGGTCGCTCCCGCTGGTGATATTCATCAGCGCGCTGACGGCGCTGCTGACCTATTGGCGCGTCCTGCCCTGGGTCGTCAGGGGCTTCTCAGTGATTCTGCGGCGCTCGCTCGGCGTCGGCGGCGCGGTCGCGCTCAGCGCTGCGGCCAACGTATTCGTCGGCATGATCGAAGCGCCGCTGTTCATCCGCGCCTGGCTCAGTCAGCTTGGCCGCGGAGAACTTTTCATGGTCATGTCCACGGGAATGGCCACGATCGCAGGCACAGTGCTCTTCCTGTATACGTCAATGCTCAACGCTGTCCTGCCCGGGGCCGTCGGCCACCTCGTCACCGCTTCGCTGATCAGCGCACCGGCCGCGATCGCAACTGCCTGGCTCATGATTCCGCCGGAGTCGGACACGGAAGTGGACCGACCCGAAGATGCGATCCAGGCGACAGGCGCGATGGATGCGATCACGCAGGGCACGCAGCGCGGGCTGACTTTGTATCTGAATATCATTGCCATGCTGATCGTCCTGATCGGACTGGTCGCACTGGCCAATCTCATTCTTGGGGCCGGACCGGACGTCGGCGGCGCACCTGTGACGCTGCAGCGGATGCTCGGCTGGTGCATGGCCCCGGTCGTCTGGCTCATGGGCGTACCGTGGTCAGAATCGCTGCAGGCAGGCAGCCTGCTTGGCATAAAGACCGTACTCAATGAGTTCCTGGCCTATGCGGAGCTCGTCAGCCTCACCGAAGCAGGTCTCAGCGCGCGCACGACGCTGATCATGACCTATGCGCTCTGCGGTATGGCAAACCTCGGCAGCGTCGGTATCATGATCGGCGGGTTCACTGCGCTGATTCCCGAACGTCGCGCGGAAATCACGGAACTGGCGATGAAATCCGTCGTCGCCGGAACGATTGCAACCTGTTGCACCGGAGCGGTCGTTGGCGTGGTTGGCATGTGAGTGATGGCGATGGAGCGAACAGTCATGTCTGCTGGCAACATCATGCGCCTGTTGTGCGCTTTGTCTGTCTTCGTCTACTGCGCCGACAATTCGGCGGCGCGGACGCTGCAGCAGATTCGCAATTCCGGCGAGCTGCGCGTTGCAGTTGCGCTGGCATCGCCATGGACCATGCGGGACCGCGACGGCGAATTTCTTGGCTATGAAATCGACATCGCCCGGGCGCTCGCCGCGGATCTGGGCACACAGGTGCGCTTCGTCGTATACGCGAACGACGAACTTGCAACCGCGGTCGAAATCGGGGAAGCGGATATCATAATCGCCGCATTGCCAATCACTGCCGAACGAGCACTGCAAGTCAATTTCAGTGCGCCGCACACGAGTGGCGGACTCACCCTGGCGACACACCTGGAATCCACCCGTACCGTCGAAAGCCTCGCGGATCTCGATGATCCTGCATATTCGCTGGCGGTCGTCGCCGGCTCGGGGGCTATCGAGCTGGCCCGCCGACTACTGCCGCGCATCGAGGTGCACGAATACGACACACCTGCGGAAGCCGCCGAAGCATTGGTCGCCGGCGATGTCGACGCGTATCTCGAGGAGGAGCCCGTTCCGAACTTTCTTGCACTCGAGAACGCCGGCAGGATCGACGTGCCCATCGCGCGGCCGCTGCTCGAGCGGCGCGCCGGATTTGCGATTGCCAGGGGGGATCCGGATTTTCTGAGCTTTCTGAACGCATGGATCGTCGCCCGCGAAGACGATACCTGGCTGCCGACCACGTATCGCTATTGGTTCCGCTCGCTGCGCTGGCGCGAACGGCTAGGGAATGTCCCGGATTTCTGAACACTGCAGAGCGCCCGGTTTCGCGCTGGCTGTCATTGCCGCCAGTATGCTCGTCGCGCCGGGCCAATACACTGTCGCACAGGGCGACCTGACGGCGCCGCCACGTATATCCGAGCAGGATGTTCAAACACCGCCGGAACCAGCGCCGGAGCGCGATGCGCCTTCGGAGCTCGAGGAAATCGTCGTCATCAGTGATCAGAATCCGTGGCGGCTGCCGGATCTCGGCAGCGCCTGGCGGGCCCGCCAGGCCGAGGAGCAGGACACGGGCAGGATCAGTGCTGAAGTGCTGCCGATCTGGGATCCCGAAGCGCAGGAGATGCCGACGCGCAATCCATTTTCGGTCACGGACGATTTCAGGCGCGTCGGCTTCATCGAGGTGTTTCGCGTTCGCTTCGGCAGACGCTGATCTGTCGCATCAGCTGCTGCCTGGGGTCTCCAGCATGCTGCGCAGCATCCAGGCATTTTTCTCGTGCAGATTCATGCGCTGCGTCAGCAGGTCAGCGGTCGGCTCGTCACCAGCGGCATCAGCGCTCGGAAACACTTCACGTGCGGTTCTCGCCACGCGTTCCTGGCCGATGACGAGCTGCTCGATCATTTGTTCGGCACTCGGCGCTTGCGTGTCCTCGGGGATCGAAGTCAGCGCCGCGAATTCCTGATATGAGCCGGGCGCTCGATGCCCCAGCGCACGTATCCGCTCTGCGATTTCGTCCACCGCAGTAGCCAGTTCCGTATATTGAGTTTCGAACATCAGGTGCAGCGTGTTGAACAGCGGCCCTTTGACGTTCCAGTGATAGTTGTGCGTCTTGAGATAAAGCGTATAGCTGTCCGCCAGCAATCTGGACAAGCCGCCGGCGATCGTTTCACGATCTGAGTCGTTGATTCCGATATTGATTTTCATCTGCGCCTCCGAAGCATTTCCTGACTCGAGGCCTTCAGTCTAAGAGCGCCAAAATATTTGTAAATCAGTATAATTCTATTAATATAATCTATTTTTTGGAATATATATGCCCGCCCGGAATCCGCACCGACTGCCAACCGTCAAACAACTGCAGTACTTCACGGCACTGGCCGAACTCGGCCATTTCGGCCGCGCGGCCGATCATTGCTTCGTATCGCAATCCGCTTTCAGCACGGCGATTCAGGATCTCGAAGCCCTGCTCGAAGTGCAGCTCGTCGACCGCACGAATCGCCGCGTTGCGATCACTGCGACGGGGAAAGAGATCGCCACACTGGCACGTTTGTGCCTGCAGGACATCGGCGCGCTCGTCGAGACCGCCCGTTCAGCCGGCAAACCGCTCCAGGGAACGTTGCGGCTGGGGGTCATCCCGACTATCGCACCGTTTCTGCTCCCCCGTGTACTGCCGGCCATACGCGAACAGTATCCGGAGCTGCGATTGTTACTGACCGAAGACATCACGACGGAACTGCGCTCGCAACTCAATGATGGCCTGCTCGATGCCGCCATCCTCGCAATGCCGTTCGATTTACCTGGGCTGGAACAGCAGCGACTGTTCCGCGACCGCTTCCTGCTTGCGGTGCATCGCGATACGGCGCTCGTCGATCCGACGAATTTTCGACTGAATCGACTCAACGAAGGCAGTATCCTGCTGCTGCGCGACGGCCATTGCATGCGCGAACACGCGCTCGAAGCGTGTCGCATCAGAGATTCACGAGCGCTGACGAATTTCTCGGCCTCGAGTCTGCTTACGCTGATCGAAATGGTCGACGCCGATCTCGGCCTGACATTCCTCCCCGAAATGGCGATCGACTCGGCATTACTGGAGCACACGCAGATCGAGTTGTACCCATTGAAAGACAATCAATACCGCGAGGTTGGCATCGCATGGCGACGCGGCAGTGCGAGAGCCCGCGAGTTCAGGGCGCTGGGGAAATTCATCGCCGAGCATCGCCACGCGACATCCTAGCGCAGTACCTGGCCCGCTCAGGATGCAGGCATCGGCATTCGACCGGCATCCCCGGGCACGGTCGGAAACTCGCCGTTCGCCCAGCGTTGTTTTGCAGTCTCGATCTGCTCGCGGGTCGATGCCACGAAATTCCACCAGACGTGACGGTCTTCGGGCAGCGGGGCGCCCCCCAGCAGCATCACGTGCGTATCGCGCTCTGCCTCGAGCCTGATCGGAGTTCCGTCAGCGAACACGAACAACCGCAACGCCGCCAGCCGGTCTTCGCAACAGCGCAGCGCGCCGTCGACGATATAGGCAGCGCGCTGTCCGAGTTCCGGCTGCAGTTCGAGCACATGACCGGCATCAATGTGCGCCTCGGCATAGTGCAGCGGGGATTCGCCCGACACCGGTGCGGTCAGACCAAATCCGCTGCCCGCCAGCATGCGCAGGCGAACGCCGCCATCGCGACGTTCCGGTATGTCCGTGGCGGCTACATGCAGGAACTCCGGTGCGCATTGCTCGACGTCGCACGGGAGCGCCACCCAGGCCTGCGTGCCGTGCAGAACCGTCTGACGCGCGCGTTCGGCAGCACTCGTTCGCTCGGAGTGCGTGATACCGCTCCCGGCAATCATCCAGTTGAGGTCCCCGGGACGAATACGCTGCGCTGTGCCGAGGCTGTCGCGATGCGTGAGCTCACCGGTGAACAGATACGTCACGGTCGCCAGCCCGATGTGCGGGTGCGGCGGCACATCGAGCCCCTGCCCGGGCGGCAGCTCGCGCACCAGCATGTGGTCGTAAAAGACGAACGGACCGATCAGTCGCCGCCGCGCCGTCGGCCAGACGCGATTGATACGGAAACCGACCAGATCACGATAGCGTGGCCCGACTGCCAGTTCCACACACGTCCTGCCTGGCTCATTTTCGCCAATTCTGGTCATTTCGAAGCTGTCACCACTGTTCGGATGGCGCTATTCTCAGTTCAATTACCGCACTAAAACGAAGGTTGCCTGATGGCGCGCAAGTCTGCTCCGGAAAAACTGTTTTCCCGACGCACGTTCGCCTGGCTCGAAGGAATCAGCGACCATAATAATAAGGCATGGTTCGAGAAACATCGCGAAAGCTACGAGATCGATGTGCGAGAACCGGCGCTCGCGTACATCGAAGCCATGCGACCGATTCTCCGCAGGATTTCAAAGCACTTCACGGCCATCGCGAAGCGCTCCGGCGGCTCGCTCATGCGGGTCCATCGAGACATGCGTTTCGCCAGTCACAATGAACCGTACAAGACCAACATCGGCATACAGTTTCGCCACGAACGTGGCCGTGACGTTCACGCGCCGGGATTCTACCTGCATGTCGAGCCGGGCCAGTGCTTCCTGGGGGCGGGGATATGGCGCCCCGAACCGGCAGCGCTGCGTGCAATTCGAATGGAGATAGCAGACCGTCCGGCGGCCTGGCGGCGTGTGCTGAACGCACGCTTCGCCGAGCAGTTCGAACTCCAGGGACAGCAACTGACGCGTCCGCCAAAAGGCTTCGCTGCGAACGCGCCCTGCATGGAGGATCTCAGGCGCAAGGACTACATCGCCCTCAGCCCGGCCAGTGACGCATTCATCCGGCGCGCGGATCTGCCGGCGACCAGCGGCGAGCGATTCGCCGCTGCCGCGCCACTGATGCGCTTTTTATGCGGGGCGCTCGACCTCGATTTCTGAAGTCGTGACCCGCTGGCTTCCCCATCAGGCGACAATTCATTAATCTCAGGCACTCTCAAAGACGGAAATCTCCCCGGTACCCGATCGCTCGCGCATGACTGAACCGACCCGTAACTTCGGCG
>JASFSB010000011.1:0-13218 GCA_050114615.1 Gammaproteobacteria bacterium | reverse complement strand
TTCCATAGTTCGTGTCGGACGCAATACGTCTGCATACACAAGTGCAATCGGTATGCCAGGTTGAAGAAACTATGTAAAAAGCCCTGACGGAATGGGACCTGGAGCGAATGGAATTTTTTTTCAGAGTGACGCGTTGAACATAAATCGTCCGCGTTTGGACATATTGCGCACAGCGTCAGCGGACCGAAATTGACACGATGTCAGAAACTGACGTTTTTTGTCAGGCTCAGCACGGGTTTCATTCGATGCCGAGCTTTTTAATGCGATAGCGCAGTGCGCGAAAACTCATTCCGAGCAGTTTCGCCGCCGCTGTTTTGTTGTAGCGTGTCTGCTCGAGCGCCTTGACGATGGCGTCTCGCTCGATTTCCTCCAGTTGCGTACCCAGTGGAGACTCTCCGTCCGGCGCTGCAGCGACGGCTGTGGTTTGCGTACGCAGCTGCAGATCATCGACGTCAATGAGGTTTTCTGCACACAGCGTAAGGGCGCGTTCGAGGATGTTTTCGAGCTCGCGAACGTTGCCGGGAAACTGATAATCCAGCAAAGCCGTACGCGCCTGCACGGACAAATCGGGCAATGGAATGTTCTGTTCCTCGGAAAGCCGCTGCAGTACATTGTGGGCAAGTATCAGAATGTCTTCGCCGCGCTCGCGCAGTGGCGGGACGTGAAGCTCGATGACGTTGATTCGATAGAAGAGGTCTTCGCGGAATTCCCCGGCGGCGACGAGCGCTCCGAGGTCTTTGTGGGTCGCGCTCAGTATGCGGACATCGATGGCCTGCTCGCCGGACTGCCCGATCGGACGAATCGACTTTTCCTGAATGACGCGCAGCAGTTTGACCTGCATGTGCAGCGGCAGATCGGCAACCTCGTCGAGAAACAATGTGCCGCCTTCGGCCGTCTCGAAGAGCCCCGTCTTGTCTGAGACGGCGCCTGTGAAACTCCCTTTCCTGTGCCCGAAGAATTCGCTCTCCATCAGTTCGGTTGGGATCGCGCCACAGTTGATCGGCACGAACGGTCCTTCGCGGCGCGGCCCCGCATCGTGAATCATATGAGCAACGAGTTCCTTGCCGGTGCCCGATTCGCCGGAAATATGCACGGGTGCCTGACTGCGGGAAACCTTTGCGATGAGCGTCCGGACCTGCTCGATCGCCGCAGATTGACCGATCAGGGCCTGTGAATCATCGTTCCTGACAATATCATTGCCGCGCAGCTTCAGTGCCGCCTTGACCAGTTTGCGAAGGTCGTTCAGCTCGAGCGGCTTGGACACGAAGTCGAAGGCGCCGACCTTCAGTGCCTTGACGGCTGCCTCGACGCTGCCGTGTGCGGTGATGACCGCAACCGGTGTGCCGCTCGCTTCACGCTGCATCCATTCGACGAGCTCGAGGCCGTCGCCGTCCGGCAACCGCATATCGGTCAGGCACAGATCGACCGATTCGCGCTGCAGCAGCCGTTTGGCGCTGTAAACGTCATTGACCGTGCGCGTGGCGATATCCATGCGATCGAGCGTCATCGCCAGCAGTTCGCAAATATCTGGTTCGTCGTCTACGACGAGCGCGGTAGGCCTCATGCCGTTTCCCTGTTGTTCTGCCAGCGGCGCGGATCGGAGAACATGATGCGAAATACGCTGCCTCCGCCCGGGCGCGGATGATAGCTCAGCGCGCTGCCGTTGCGTTCACACAATTCGCGAGAAATGTACAGACCCAGGCCCGTGCCACCGGCCTGGGCGGTGAAGAACGGTTCGAACACGTGTTCGACAATCTCTTCGGGAATGCCGGCACCGCGATCGGCGATTTCCAGAAACGGGCGACCGGTCGATTCCATCTGCCCGCAGCGGAGTTCGACCGCGATGGCACCCGCCTCCAGGCTGGCATACTTCACCGCGTTGTCACACAGATTCCATACGACCTGGTGCAGGTGTGTGGGATCGATCTCGACTTCAGCGGCTGATGAGTCGGCGCTGAGGATGACAGACCCTTCGAACAGCTCCATCGTGCTGACGAATTCCCCGACGAATGCCTGCGACCACTCGCTCAGCTCGATATGTTGCGGAGTCGTTTTGTCGCCCCGCGACAGTGACAGAATGCTTTCGACGATATTGCTGACGCGCTGCGAGTTGACTCGAATGATTTCGGTAAGACGCACGTCCGAGGCGCTGATATTGTCGCTTTCACCGAGCAGCTGACCGGCATGGCTGAGCGCACCGAGCGGATTGCGGATCTCGTGCGCGATGCTCGCGCTGAGCCTGCCCAGCGCCGCGAGTTTGGTCTGTTGAACGCGCTCGGCGATCAACGACGTGTCTTCGAGAAAGATCAGCACGCCGCCATCGCGCTCCGGCCCCAGTCTCGCAAAGTGCGGTTCGAGCCGCGAAGATCCGTCGTTAGCGCTGAACGCCCTGTCCGACCTGCGTTCTTCCCGGCGTGCCCGCCAGCTATTCAGGCGGTCGCTAAGCTCGTGCGATACGGCGAACAGCTGCATTCCCTCGTGCACCGCCGTTGCGCCGAGCTGCTTCAGCGCCGATTCGTTGATCAGGCGGATCTGGTCGTTGCGGTCGACCACGACGATGCTCTCGCGCAAGTGCTGAATGATGTAGTCGTTGAGCTCGACGAGGTTGCGCAGGTCCACACCACGCTGTGCCGCCAGCGCCTCGGATTCGATGACTCGGCTGCGCAGTATCTGTGTCGCTGCGACGATGCTGAAAATGACGGCGCCGAGAATGCCGGAATTCGTGAACTCGGCCGAACTCGTGATGCCCTGCGTGACGGCGATTGCCTGCGAGGTCAGCAGCGCAATCGTCGCGAGCGCCGCGAAGAACAGCGCAATCGTGGTCCTGAGCAGCAGTGACAGGCAGCCGATGGAAATGACGAGCAATGCGCCGAAGCCCGTCGTGATGCCCCCGCTGGCATGCATGAGCGTCGTGACGAGCGCGATATCGGCCAGACCCTGGCAATAGACGTGCGTATTCAGGCGGCCGAGCCGCCGGTGCAGAAATACGAGCTCGATGCTCGCGAGCACGATCAGTGCGGTCAGGGCTGAAGCTGCGACGAAAGGCTGGCTGCCTCCGACCACGCGCGGGTCCGTGAGCAGATAAAAGAGCACGATCAGCGCGGCAGACAAGATCCAGCGCGCCGTGTTGAGCAGCCGCAGTACGCGCCAGGGGAGGTCGTCGGCGTCGTTCGTTGCGGCGCTGTCGCCGGCCATGCCGCGCAGCGCGGAATCAATCGTCACGGACATCGTGGCTGAATTCTAGCGAATCGTCCGATTTCTCAGCGGAACGGGCTCACAGCCGCGGCTTTACGCGCACGGGCGATTTCGTGAGAATATGCCGCGTTTGCGGCACTCGATCCGGCCGCTTTTTCAGCATAAGGACCTCGATTTGAATCTCCACGAATACCAGTCGAAATCACTGTTTGCCGAATATGGCATTCCGGTGCCGGAGGGTCGCGTCGCGACGAGCCCACGGGAGGCACGGGAAGCTGCGCAGACGCTGGGCAGCGGACTTTGGGTCGTCAAGGCGCAGGTGCATGCCGGAGGCCGCGGCAAGGCAGGCGGCGTCAAACTGGCGCGCAGCGCCGACGAAGTCGAAGCCTATGCCAGGGAAATGCTCGGTAACCGCCTCGTCACGCACCAAAGTGGTGCCGATGGCCTGCCGATCAATCAGGTGTATGTGGAAAGCGGGTCGGATATCGACCGGGAGCTGTATCTCAGCATGCTCGTCGATCGCAGTGTCGAGCGCGTTGCGATCATGGCTTCGGCCGCCGGCGGGATGGACATCGAGGAGGTCGCGGAGAAGTCGCCGGAGAAGATTTTCACGGTCGACATTCATCCGGCAGCCGGCCTGCAGGACTACCAGTCCCGCAAAATCGCTTTCGGCCTGGGGCTGAGCAAGGCGCAAATGGGCGCTTTTGGAAAGATGCTGAGGCAACTGACCCGTCTCATGCACGACTGCGACGCGAGCATGGTCGAGATCAATCCGCTGATCACGACGAAAGATGGCGCGATCATGGCGCTCGACGCGAAGATCAACATCGAAGACAACGCGCTGTTCAGACAGGCTCGTCTGGCCAACATGCGCGATGTCCATCAGGAAGACGAGCGCGAACGGCGCGCGCATGAACACGATCTGAACT
The DNA here is from genome assembly GCA_050114615.1 of Gammaproteobacteria bacterium. Lineage (GTDB taxonomy): Bacteria > Pseudomonadota > Gammaproteobacteria > Steroidobacterales > Rariloculaceae > JAHEEO01. The sequence continues at coordinate 9,094 of JASFSB010000011.1, read as the reverse complement.
ATGTGTCGCTCGACGGGAACATCGCCTGCATGGTCAACGGTGCCGGGCTCGCGATGGCGACGATGGATCTGATCAAGCTGCATGGAGGAGATCCGGCGAACTTCCTCGATGTCGGCGGAGGCGCCACGGCGGAACGCGTGACCGAGGCCTTCAAGATCATCCTGTCTAACGAAAACGTCAAAGCGATTCTCGTGAACATTTTCGGCGGGATCGTGCGCTGCGACGTGATTGCCGAGGGCATTATCGAAGCCGTCAGGCAGGTGGACGTCAAAGTGCCGGTGATCGTCCGACTCGAGGGCACGAACGTCGAACAGGGCAAGGCACTGCTGGCGAACAGCGGCCTGGCGATCGTGGCTGCGGAGGGTCTGACCGATGCGGCATCCAAGGCGGTCGAACTCGCCGGAGGTGGCGCATGAGTATTCTCGTCGGTAAGGACACAAAAGTGATCTGCCAGGGCCTCACCGGTAAGCAGGGCAGCTTTCACACGCAGCAATGTCTCGACTACGGGACACAGGTTGTCGCGGGTGTCACGCCCGGTCGTGGTGGCAGCGAACACCTCGGTCTGCCGGTCTACAACACAGTGACCGACGCACGCGAAGCCACCGGTGCGACCGTCAGCATGATTTATGTGCCGGCGCCGTTCGCAGCCGATGCCGTGCTCGAGGCGGCCGATGCCGGTATCGAGCTGATCGTCTGCATCACCGAAGGCGTCCCGGTGCTCGATATGGTCCGCGTTAAGGCCGTGCTCAGGGAACTCGACTGCCGCCTCATCGGGCCGAACTGTCCGGGAATCATTACGCCGGGCGCCTGCAAGATCGGAATCATGCCAGGCTCGATCCATGAGTCCGGCCGTGTCGGAATCGTGTCTCGTTCCGGCACGCTGACCTACGAGGCCGTCAATCAGACGACTTTGCGGGGTCTTGGCCAGACGACCTGTGTCGGAATCGGCGGGGACCCGGTGCGTGGCATGAACTTCATCGATTGTCTCGAGTTGTTCGAGCAGGATTCCGATACCGACGGCATCATCATGGTCGGGGAGATCGGCGGATCCGACGAGGAAGCTGCGGCCGAGTACATTCAGTCGAATGTGTCGAAGCCGGTGGTTGGTTACATCGCCGGCGTGACGGCGCCTCCCGGCAAACGCATGGGTCATGCCGGTGCCATCGTCTCCGGCGGCAAGGGCACGGCTGAGGAGAAGTTCGCGGCGCTCGAACGCGCGGGGGTCCATACAGTAAGAAGTCTTGCCGATCTCGGCGAAACGATGGCGAAGGCGCTCGCATAACCCACGGTCGGCGCGCTGCAGCGTACATGAAAATCGGGCTCGTACAGCTCAACACGCGGGTCGGCGCAATCGATGAAAACGCTGACAAGATCATCGCGGCCGCCCAGCGCGCGCGCGATGAGCTCGGCTGCGATCTGTTGTTGCTTCCTGAGCTCGCGTTGTGCGGCTACCCGCCCGAGGACCTGCTCCTGCATCGCGGGCTGCGCGATCGGGTCGAAGCGGCATTCAGGAGACTCGTCGACGAAGTACGCGGGATTGCGCTCTACGTCGGCTATCCGCAATACCGCGACGGCGGCATCTTCAATGCCGCCGCGTTCATTCATGACGGCGAAGTGCTTGCGGTTCACCGCAAGCTGGTGTTGCCGAACTACTCCGTATTCGATGAGGTTCGCTACTTCACGCCGGGCACGGAGCCGACCGTCGTCGATTTTCTCGGGATGAGGCTCGGACTGGTCATCTGTGAAGACGTCTGGGAGCCGGCGCCATGCGCGAGGACGGTGGCAGCCGGCGCGCAGCTGATTCTCGTCATCAATGGTTCGCCTTATCACATGCGCCAGCAGGCAGCGCGCGAAGCGTTGCTGCGGGAGCGTGCCCGAGCCAACGAGGTTCCGATCGTCTATCTGAACATGGTTGGCGGGCAGGATGAGCTTGTTTTCGACGGTGGTTCAGTGGCCGTCCATGCCACCGGGGATATCGCTTTTCGGGCAAAACGTTTCGTCGAAGATCTCTATGCGCTCGAAGTGCGGACCGACAACGGTCATGCCAGCCTGCTCGATGGCAACATCGAGCCGCTGGGCTCCAGTGAAGAATCCGTTTACAACGCGCTCGTCGTCGGCACCCGCGACTATGTGACGAAGAACGGCTTTCCGGGCGTGGTGCTGGGTCTGTCAGGGGGGATCGATTCAGCGTTGACGCTCGCGATCGCCGTCGATGCCCTGGGTCCGGAGCGGGTTCACGCGGTCATGATGCCGTCCCGGTACACCTCCGCGATGAGTCTCGAAGACGCTGCATCCCAGGCGGAGCTGATGCGCGTGCGTCACACGCTGCTGCCGATTGGACCGATCTACGATGCCGTCCTCGCAACGCTTGCCGAGTTGTTCGCGGGGACGCCGGCGGACACGACAGAGGAGAATGTGCAGGCACGCTGTCGCGGCATCTTGCTGATGGCGATTTCGAACAAGTTCGGGTCGATGCTGCTGACGACCGGAAACAAGAGCGAGATGGCCGTCGGTTATGCGACGCTGTACGGGGACATGGCGGGTGGATTCGCGCCGTTGAAGGATTGCAGCAAGACGCTGGTATACGGCCTGGCGCGGCATCGCAATCGCATCGCTGCGGCCATTCCCGAGCGCGTGATCGAGCGCGAGCCTTCTGCTGAGTTGCGCCCGGATCAGAAGGACAGCGATTCGCTGCCGCCGTATGACGTACTCGATCCGATTCTGGAAGCCTTCATCGAGCAGGATTATTCGGTGGAGCAAATCACCAAGCTGGGATTCGAACGCGACATGGTGCTGCGCATCCTCCGTATGGTCAAACTGGCCGAATACAAGCGCCGTCAGGCACCGCCGGGCGTGCGCATCAGTAACCGGGCGTTTGGCCGCGACTGGCGCTATCCGATCACGTCGGGTTACTGAGCAGTCTGCGCTTAGCGGGTTGACGCGACCGCTTCGGGGAACGACTGCGCCAGTACGCGGCGCGTGTCCTCGGCGAGGTCCTGCATACCCAGCAACTCGTATCCCTCGATCATGAGCTGCAGTGTTTCGGCGAGCTGCGGGGCACCGGCAAATCGCTGCAGCGCGTATTGCCCGCGCTGGATGGCAGCAATGTATGCGCCGCGATCCAGATAGTAGCGCGCGACGTGGTTTTCGTACGTCGCCAGGCGATTGCGCAGAAACACCATGCGCTGGCGTGCGTCGGCGGCGTATTTGCTGTCTGGAAAGCGCCGCAGCAGTTCCTGAAAGGTCGCAAAGGCCTGCTCGGTGTCCTTTGGCGGCCGCACCGTCATGTCGACACGAAACAGCCGTTCGAGCAGTCCGGGACTTTCGTCGAAATAGACGAGCCCTTTCATATAGAGTGCGTAATCGACCCGCGGGTGCGTCGGATTCTCGCGTTCGAACTGCTCGGCTGCGTCGATCGCCGCCTCGGGCTGCTGGCTGCGATAGTAAACGTAGATCAGATCCAGTTGCGCCTGACGGGCGAGCGGACTGAACGGATAGCGCGCTTCGAGCAGCAGAAACATCTGTACCGCGATGGGGTAGCTGTTGGACTGCATCGCGTTGTATCCTCGTTCGTAGAACGCTTCAGGGCCCTGGTCTTCGATAACGTCGTCCTTGCCGCAGGCGCTCAGCGTCGCTGCCACGAACACCAGACATGTCAGTCTTTTCCAGCTCATCCGTCCATGCGCTCCTCTGGCGCCTCTGCAACCCGTTCAGGATCGGTCATTATAGCCCTGCCCCGGGGGTCAGGTGGCCGGGTGGACGCTGACCTCGTGACGGAGCGGCGAATTTTCAGATCGGCGATCGTACCGGCTGAGTATGCCGGACAGCGCTTCGATCAGGCGGCAGCGAAGCTCTGGCCTGAATTCTCTCGCAGCCGGTTGCAGCAATGGATTGACGCAGGTTGTCTGACCGCCGCCGGCGCCGTCTGGCCGTCGAAGGCACGCGTGAGCGGCGGCGAGCAACTTGTGCTCGATGCTCAGATGCAGGCGCAGGTGCCGCTGCGCGCGGAACAGATCCCGCTGCAGATCGTCCATGCGGACGCGGGCGTGTTCGTCGTCGACAAGCCTGCCGGCCTCGTTGTCCATCCGGGCGCGGGCAATCCGGCGGGCACGCTGCAAAACGCTTTGCTGCATCTCGATCCATCGCTGGCGCAGGTGCCGCGGGCGGGGATTGTGCATCGCCTCGACAAAGATACGAGCGGCCTGTTGGTCGTGGCACGCACACTGCAGTCACAGGCGGCGCTCGCTGCCCAGATCGAAGCGCGCGAAATAGCTCGAACCTATGAGGCGATCTGCGCGGGCGTGCTGACCGGTGGCGGTGAAATCGAAGCACCGCTGGGGCGGCATCCGCGCGATCGTAAACGCCAGAGCGTGCGTCAGGACGGCCGGCGTGCCCGCACGCGCTACTGGGTGCGTGAACGGTTTCGCGCCCACACACACATCGAGGTTTCGCTCGATACCGGACGCACCCACCAGATTCGTGTCCACATGGCCCATATACGCGCGCCGCTGCTGGGCGATCCACTCTATGGCGGCCGTCCGAAGCTGCCGCGCGCGCCGACTGCGGAACTCGTTGAAGCGGTGCAGGGCTTCCCTCGCCAGGCACTGCATGCGGTGCGCCTGGCGTTTCGCCATCCTTTGACCGGCGAGCCGCTGACGTTTCACAGTCCGCTCGCGGCCGACCTGCAGGCTTTACTCGAAGCGCTGCGCGCCGATGCGGGAACCGCGCGGTGAGTGCGCGGGTCTTGCCGGACTGGCCGGCGCCGCCGAACGTGGGCGCATTGACGACGACCCGCGCCGGAGGCTGCAGCAAAGGCCCGTTTGCCAGCATGAATCTCGCTCTGCACGTCGGCGATGACACCGCCGCCGTGCTGCGGAATCGCGAGCACCTGCGCAGTCTTTTCGGCCTGCCGGACGAACCCGTCTGGCTTGAACAGGTGCATGGCACGAGCGTCGTGAAACCGGACCGCCGTCCGGTGCGTCGTGGCAGACCACCGCGAGCGGATGCGGCGTGGACGGATCGGGCCGGCGTCGTGTGTTGTGTCATGACCGCCGATTGCCTGCCCGTGCTGCTCTGTGACACAGCCGGGACCCGCGTCGGCATCGCACATGCCGGCTGGCGCGGCCTGGCCGGCGGGGTCATCGAGGCGACGGCTGCCGCGATGCTCGCCGAACCAGGTGCCACGTCGCTGATGGCCTGGCTCGGCCCGGCCATTTCGCCGGCAGCTTACGAAGTCGGCCCTGAGGTGCGCGCGGCGTTCGTCGAGTCCGAGCCGACCGCGGCCGGCGCATTTCAGCCGAACGCACACGGCCGCTGGCAGGCAGATCTGTATGCGCTTGCGGGCGCTGCGCTGGAACGTGCCGGCGTTACGCGGATCTTCGGTGGCGGGTTTTGTACGCAACGCGATGCCCGGCGGTTTTTCAGCCATCGTCGTGAGGCCCCGTGCGGCCGAATGGCATCGCTGATCTGGCTGAAATCTGCTTGAATTCGGATACTGCGGCCCCATCTCGACAAGAGCATTCGCTCACTGGAGCTTTAGCCCATGCGGCAGGACAAACTGACAAACCAGTTTCAACAGGCACTGGTCGAGGCGCAGTCGCTGGCTGTCGGTCGCGATCATCAGTTTATCGAACCCGTGCACCTTGCCAACGCGCTGCTCGATCAGCGCGGTAGCGGTGCGTCCGGTTTGCTGACGAAGGCCGGCGTCAACGTCAATCAGCTGCGCTCGGAACTCGGGCAGGCGCTGGAGCGGGTGCCCCAGGTGCAGGGTGCGCCGGGCGAGGTGCACGTTTCGACGGCGCTCAGCAAGCTGCTCAACGTGACCGACAAGCTCGCGCAGCAGCGCGGTGACAGCTACATCTCGAGCGAGCTCTTTCTGCTCGCCGCCTTCGACGTGACGGGCGAGCTTGCCCGCATTCTCGAGCGCTGTGGCGGCGTTCGCGGCGCGCTCGAGCAGGCAATCGACGAGCTGCGTGGCGGTGCATCGGTGGATGATCCGAATGCCGAAGAAACACGCCAGGCACTCGACAAGTACACCGTCGACCTGACCGAAAGGGCGGCAGCCGGCAAGCTGGATCCCGTGATCGGGCGCGACGACGAAATCCGTCGGACGATACAGGTGCTGCAGCGCCGGACGAAAAACAATCCGGTTCTCATCGGCGAGCCGGGTGTCGGCAAGACCGCCATCATCGAGGGGCTCGCACAGCGGATCGTCAATGGCGAGGTTCCGGAAGGTATGCGATCGAAACGCATCCTCGCGCTCGACCTCGGTGCGCTGATCGCCGGTGCGAAGTTCCGCGGCGACTTCGAGGAGCGCCTGAAAGCGGTGCTGAACGAGCTCGCCAAGGAAGAAGGCCAGGTCATCCTGTTCATCGACGAGCTGCATACGATGGTCGGCGCCGGCAAGGCTGAGGGATCGATGGACGCCGGCAATATGCTCAAGCCGGCGCTTGCGCGCGGGGAACTGCATTGCGTGGGGGCCACGACGCTCGATGAATACCGCCAGCATGTCGAAAAGGACGCGGCGCTCGAGCGGCGCTTCCAGAAAGTACTCGTTGGCGAGCCTTCGGTCGAGGACACGGTGGCGATTTTGCGCGGACTCAAAGAGCGTTACGCAGTGCACCACGGCGTTCAGATCACCGACCCGGCGATCGTCGCGGCTGCGACTTTGTCACATCGCTACATCTCCGATCGGCAGCTGCCGGATAAGGCGATCGATCTGATCGACGAAGCGGCATCGAGAATCCGCATGGAGATGGATTCCAAGCCTGAGGAAATGGACCGGCTCGAACGGCGTTTGATTCAGCTCAAGATCGAGCGTGAGGCGCTGCGGAAGGAATCCGACGAGGCATCGAAGAAACGTCTCGGTGACCTCGAAGCACAGATCGAGACTCTGGATCGGGAGTTCTCCGATCTCAACGAGATCTGGAAGGCCGAGAAAGCAGCCGCCCAGGGTGTTTCGCATATCGACGAAGAACTCGAGCGAGCGCGGGTGGAACTGGAGAAAGCCCACCGTGCCGGGGATCTGGGTCATGCCTCGGAGCTGCAGTATGGACGGATTCCGGAGCTCGAAAGACGCCGCGAGCAGGCGCTGGCCTCCGAGCACGAAGAGCAGCCGAAGCTGCTCCGCAATAAGGTGACTGACGAGGAAGTGGCCGAAGTCGTTTCCAAGTGGACCGGGATTCCGGTCTCGAAAATGCTCGAGGGCGAGCGCGAGAAGCTGCTGCGCATGGAAAGCTTTCTGGAAGAACGTGTGGTCGGTCAGAAAGAGGCGCTCGAATCGGTGTCGAATGCCATTCGACGCTCGCGCGCCGGCCTGGCAGATCCGAATCGCCCCAATGGGTCCTTCCTTTTCCTGGGTCCGACCGGTGTCGGCAAGACCGAGCTGACCAAGGCGCTTGCTGCTTTTCTGTTCGATACCGAAGAAGCCATGGTGCGTATCGACATGTCCGAGTTCATGGAGAAGCATTCCGTTGCGCGGCTGATCGGTGCGCCGCCTGGTTACGTGGGTTATGAAGAAGGCGGTTACCTGACCGAGGCTGTGCGCCGCAAACCGTATTCCGTCGTTCTGCTCGATGAGGTCGAGAAGGCGCATCCCGACGTTTTCAATGTTCTGCTGCAGGTGCTCGATGACGGACGACTGACGGATGGACACGGGCGAACGGTCGATTTTCGCAACACCGTGATCGTGATGACCTCGAACCTCGGCAGTGAGCGAATCCAGGAGCTGGCCGGCGAGAGCAATTACGCGCAGATGAAGTCCGAGCTGATGGAGATCGTCGGCACGCACTTCAGGCCGGAGTTCATCAATCGAGTCGACGACGTGGTCGTGTTCCATCCGCTCGAGGCGGAACACATTCGCCGCATCGTGGATATCCAGCTGCGTTATCTGCATCGTCGCCTGAGCGAACGCGACATCACGCTGGAACTCGATGAAGCGGCGCGCGATAAACTCGCCAGGGCCGGCTTCGATCCCGTATACGGCGCCCGGCCGCTGAAACGGGCCATTCAGCAACAGCTCGAGAATCCGCTCGCGCAGCGCATCCTCAGCGGTGAGTTTGGTCCTGGCGACACGATTGCCGTCGGCGCGAACGATCAGGCGCTGACGTTTGCCAGGCAGTCGGCGACGGAGGCGGCGTAGTCGCTTGCATTTGCCCGCTTTAGCCGCAAACTAACCGCTGGAATGGTGTTCGGGACGTAAGGAACACGTAATGCCGATATACGAATATCGCTGCAAGGCCTGCGAGCACGAGACCGAAGCCCTGCAGAAGATGGATGACAAACCACTGCGCAAGTGCCCGCAGTGTGGTCGCATGCAGTTGCAGCGGCTCATCTCCGCACCGTCGTTTCGACTCAAAGGCGCCGGCTGGTACGAGACAGACTTCAAATCCGAAAAGGAAAACAAGCGCAATATCGCCGGCGATGCGGCGGAGAAAAGCGATACCGACAAGCCGTCCGACAAGAAGACAGATAAGAAGGAAGGCAGTAAAGGCGCTTCGAGTACCGCGGAACCAGGAAAGAAGTCGGAGCCCCGATCTGACGACAAATCCGGCAATAAGAAGCCTGGCGATAAAAGCTCGAGCAGCGCGGTAGCCTAGTTGGCGCCTTCAGGCTTAATCAGGCTGCGTCGATATCTCGTCGCCGGACTGCTGATCTGGTTGCCGATCGGCGTCACGATATTTGTTTTCAGGCTATTGCTCGGCCTGATGGATCGGCTGTTGTTTCTGCTGCCGCAGCGTTTTCGTCCCGAAGAGCTGCTGGGATTCCCGGTACCGGGCCTCGGTGCGGCGCTGGCGGTCATTCTGCTGCTGGCCACCGGTATGCTCGTGGCGAATTTTCTGGGCCGGCGGCTCGTTGACTTCTACGAGTCGCTGCTACACAGAATCCCATTCGTTCGAACGGTATACGGTGCCGTCAAGAATTTTGCCGAAATCCTGCTAAGCGATGATGGCACCTCGTTCAAGAAAGTGCTGCTGATCGAATACCCGCGCAAGGGCTTGTACAGCATCGCTTTTCAGACGTCGGAAGAAGCGGCCGAAGTACAGGCGAAAACCGGCGAGACGATCATTACCGTATTTTTGCCGACGACCCCAAA
>JASFSB010000010.1:0-13332 GCA_050114615.1 Gammaproteobacteria bacterium | reverse complement strand
TGTTTGCGACGACGTGCCGGTAAAGGTCACGATCAATGAAGCAGTCGAACTCGCAAAGCGATACGGTGCTACGGACAGTTACAAGTTCATCAATGCCGTACTCGACAAGGCAGCGCGAGTGCCACGGGGTAAGGAGTCGTGAACGCCGGGAAGGAGCGAACTCCGCATGAGTTCGAACTGATCGCACGGTATTTTCGACGACCGAGTACTGATCCTGCGGTGTTGATCGGATCAGGCGACGATGCAGCGCTCGTCCAGCCTTCCGATGCCGTGGCGCTTTCGACCGATACGCTCGTTGCCGGCGTTCATTTTCTCGAAACGATCGATCCGGCGCGTCTTGCCGAAAAGGCCCTCGCAGTCAATCTCAGTGATATGGCGGCGATGGGTGCGCGCCCGCGCTGGTTCACACTGGCGCTGACCCTGCCGCAGAGTGAGCCAGGCTGGCTCGGCCGATTCTCCGAAGGCCTGCATGCCTGCGCCGCACGCTTCGATGTGTCGCTCGTCGGCGGGGATGTGACCGCCGGGCCGTTGTGCATTTCGATCCATATCGCCGGGGAGGTTTCTCCGGAAGCGGCGCTGCGACGTGATGGTGCGGCGATCGGCGACAGTGTGTTCGTGACCGGAACGCTCGGTGATGCGGCGGCCGGGCTGCAAATCGTACGCGGTGAATCCGCTGAATCGGCGGATGCGCAGTACCTGATCGATCGCTACGAGCTGCCGACGCCTCGCGTCGACGCCGGCATCGCACTTCGCGGCATCGCCACCGCTGCAATCGATGTCTCAGACGGCCTGCTGGCGGACCTGGGCCATTTGTGCGCCGCGAGCGGCTGCGCTGCGCGCGTCGCTGTCGAAGCGCTTCCGCTTTCGCAGCCATTGCAGCGTTGCTTCGCGCAGCATGCAGCGCGGGAATTCGCCTTGTTCGGTGGCGACGATTACGAACTGTGTTTCACCGCGCCGCGCGATGCCGACGAACGGATTACGGTGTTGCTCGCCCCGCTGGGCGTCTCAGTCACGCGTATCGGCGAGTGCCTCGAGGGCAGCGGCGTGGAATGTCGGCTTGCAGGGGAGCGCTATTCGGTGCGCGAACGCGGGTACGAGCATTTTTCATGAGTAAATCGCGCCAGCGACTTTCTCCGCGTTTGTTGCGCGAGCCCGTGCATCTCGTCGCGCTCGGGCTCGGTACCGGGCTGTCACCCTGGATGCCCGGCACGCTGGGCAGTGCGCTGGCGCTGATTCCGTGCTGGTATGTGGCGCCGCTGGGCTGGCCACTGAAGCTGGCAATCGCGCTTGCGGCGTTTCTGGCGGGCGTGTGGCTGTGCCGGGCCAGTTCGGCGCGACTCGGTGTGCACGATCATCCCGGGATCGTATTCGACGAGATCGCGGCCATGCTGACGATCACGGTCATCCTGCCTCAGTCATGGGTCTGGCTCGGCGTTGCCTTCGTTGCGTTTCGCATTTTTGACATCTGGAAACCCTGGCCGATACGCGATTTGGATCACAGAATGTCCGGCGGACTCGGAATTATGCTGGATGACCAGATGGCCGCCCTTTACGCGGCCATATGCATTGGCAGCCTGCAATACGGAATGATCTCGTCTTGAGCGTTGAAGAGGCCACAGCACCCACGCTGACATCAATACCGGTACTCGGGAATGCGCCCGAGCGAATCGGTAAGTACCCGATCATCAAGGAGATCGGCCAGGGCAGCAGCGGCCGGGTGTTTCTTTCGCACGATCCCTATTACGGCCGGGATGTTGCGATAAAGCTATACAACGTCGAGCCCGAAGACGACGAGCAGAAAGCGCGTACGACGCGAAAGATGTTCTTCACCGAGGCGCAGATGATGGGTCGTCTGCAGCATCAGAATATTCTGCCCGTCTACGACGCCGGCGAGGAAGACGGCAGCTACTACGTCGTCACTGAACATATTCAGGGTGCCCGGACGCTGGCGGCATACTGCCGTCCGGACAACCTGCTGCGCATCGACGATGTCGTGGAGATACTGTACAAGTGTGCGAAGGCTCTGCATTACGCTCATGGCAGAGGCGTCATTCACCGCGACATCAAGCCGAGCAATCTGATGCTGACGCTCGACAACGACGTCCGCATCATCGATTTCGGGATTGCGCTGGTCACCGACTCCGATGTTTCGCGAATCGAAGGGATTGCGGGCTCGCCGAGTTACATGTCCCCGGAGCAGGTACAGGCGGGGGAAATTACGGCAGCATCGGACATCTATTCGCTTGGCGTGGTCATGTACGAGTTACTGACCGGCTATCGACCATTCCGGGCGAACAACCTCAGCAAACTGCTTCATCAGATCGTCTATGCGACGCCTCCGCCGATACATACGCTGCGGACGGAGGTGCCGGAGGAAGTCGAGGAAATCGTCGCGACGGCGCTGCAAAAGGACGCCGAAGACCGCTACAGCACGGGCCTCGAACTCGCCGGCGCATTGACGAGTGTGTTTCATGAATTGCGAGCGAAGCACAAGCAGCTCGACCAGCAGGAACAGTTCAATCTGCTGCGTAAGCTGCGCTTCTTCCACGACTTCTCGCACGAGGAGATTCGGGAAATACTCCGGGCAAGCGAGTGGCGCGATTACAGTGAAGGCGACGAGATCGTCCGCGAAGGTGAAATGGACGATCGTTTTTATGTCGTCGTCAGCGGTCGTGTGGGTGTCCGGTCCGGACGTCGTGCAGTCGGCGAGATGGGCATCGGGGATTGTTTTGGTGAGACGAGTTACGTAAGTGGCGCCCGGCGTACCGCAACGATCAGCGCACTGGGTCCGGTGACTCTGATCCGAGTCAGCTCGACGCTGCTCGAGCAGGCGTCATCGGATTGTCAGCTGCGCTTCAACAAGGTGTTCCTGCGTTCGCTCATTGAACGCCTGCAGGGTGTGACCGAGACCCCGCCGACCTGATTCGCTGTCAGTCTTCCTCGTTGTCCTGCTCGTCGTCTTCCTCGAACGGCTCGGGCTCGTCCGCATCCGCAAGCAGAATCTCGATGCGCTGCTCGGCTTCGGCCAGCGCCGCCTGACACCGGCGCGTCAGGATCACGCCGCGCTCGAACTCCGCGAGCGCCTGCTCCAGCGGCAACTCGCCACTTTCGAGCTTCTCGACGAGCGCTTCGAGCGATTTGATCGATTCTTCGAGCTCTGCGAGTCCGGCCTTTTCCTTTGTCATCGTCAGCGCGTCGCAACCTGAGATCGCCGCAAGCTACACGCGCCGCCGGAGTCGGTCAAACCGCCTGCCTCCGGGCGTGCGCTTAACCATTGCCCTGGTTGACAGGACACACGGCCCCATCCATGATTTGACCAAGTCTAAACACACGGGGAGTCACCGCAAAATGGACCTGAAAGGCAGCAAGACTGAGGCAAACCTCAAGGAAGCATTTGCCGGGGAATCGCAGGCGAATCGCCGTTACCTGTATTTCGCTTCGAAAGCCGATGTCGAGGGATACAACGATGTCGCGGCCGTATTTCGCTCGACGGCTGAGGGTGAAACAGGACATGCTCACGGACATCTCGAGTACCTCGAGGCAGTCGGGGATCCGGCGACCGGTCTGCCCATCGGCGAGACAGACAGCAATCTGAAAGCGGCTATTGCCGGGGAAACGCACGAATACACCGATATGTATCCGGGCATGGCGAAGTCCGCACGTGACGAAGGTTTCGAAGAAATTGCCGATTGGTTCGAGACGCTGGCCAAGGCCGAACGTTCGCACGCAAATCGATTTCAGAAAGCCCTCGATACGCTCGACGGCTGATCGAAGAGTTTTCAGCCGTCCGGTGCTGTGCGTGCCGGTCGGCTGAATTCGGGCGGGCATATTCCCCATGAGCGACCGCGAATCCACACCCCGCGAAGGCAGCCTCGACGCGCCCACCCGCCACACGATCGACTGGCGGTCGCCGGAGTACACGGATCCGCAGCTGCTCGAGCAGGAGCTCGAGCGGGTTTTCGACATCTGTCACGGTTGTCGCCGCTGTTTCAACCTGTGCAATGCGTTTCCGACGCTGTTCGACGCGGTCGATGAGTCCGCAACCGGGGAGCTGGACTCGGTACCGAAGTCCGCGTTCGGCGATGTCGTGGAACATTGCTATCTCTGCGACATGTGCTACATGAGTAAATGTCCGTATGTCCCGCCGCACGAATGGAACGTCGATTTCCCTCATTTGATGCTGCGTGCCAAGCATCGAAACTTCAGCGAAAACGGCGCGAGCACGCGCGACCGACTGCTGAGCTCGACCGAAAAGCTCGGCTCGCTGGCAGGGATCCCGATCGTGTCGAGTGTCGTCAACGCGCTCAACGCAAGCCGGCCGGGCCGCAGTCTGCTGCAAACGACGCTTGGGGTCGATGCCGACGCGCCGATTCCAAAATATCACTCGAACACGGCGCGTAAGCGGCTTCGGCGACTGTCCGGACACGAGGCAGACCGCCACGCGGCCGGGGCCGGGCACCGGGTACTCGTGTTCGCGACGTGTTACGGCGATCGGAATCAACCGCAGATCGTCGAAGACCTCGTCGCCATTCTGGAACACAACGGCGTAACCGCCGCACTGCCTGCGAAGGAACGCTGTTGCGGGATGCCGAAGCTCGAGCTCGGCGACCTCGAGTCGGTCGAGCGTTTCAAGGACGAGAATATCGCTGAACTGGACCAGTGGGCGGGCGCGGGCTGGCTGATAACCGCCGCCGTGCCTTCGTGCGTGCTGATGTTCCGGCAGGAGTTACCGCTGCTTTTCCCGGACGACGAGCGGGTGGCGCGGGTCGCGAAGCAGTTCCGTGATCCGTTTGAATTTCTGATGGATCTGCATCGCAACGGCCAGTTGTCGACGCAGTTCGCCACGAGTCTCGGTTCGGTCACCTATCAGGTGCCTTGTCACCTGCGCGTACAGAATCTGGGATTGAAGACCCGCGACGTGCTGCAGCTCGTACCCGACACCAAAGTCAGGCCGATCGAGCGCTGTTCCGGGCATGACGGTACCTATGGAGTGAAGCGGGAATTCGCTGCCACGTCGCGAAAGATCGCCGGCCCGGTGGCGCGCCAGGCAGACTCGGCCGGAGCGGATCACTTCACGAGCGACTGCCCGATGGCCGGCGAGCAGATTGCCGGCGTTGCCGAGTCGGTGGTGCAGACCCATCCACTGACCTTGCTGCGCGCGGCATACGGGATCTAGGTGATGCCCGCGACTGCGCACAAGCTGGAGGTCTCCGACCTGCTCTCACTGGAGCAATATCACAACGAGCGCACGCAATTCCGTGCCCGTGTCCTCGATCACAAGCGTAATCGCCAGGTCGCAGTCGGTCCGAACGCGACGCTGTATTTCGAGGACAGGCTGACCATTCAGTATCAGGTGCAGGAGATGCTGCGCATCGAGCGTATCTTCGAGACAGAGGCCATCGAAGAAGAGCTGGCAGCCTACAATCCGCTGATTCCGGACGGCACGAACCTGAAGGCGACCTTCATGATCGAGTACCCGGACATCGAGGAACGCCGTGCAGCATTGCAGCGCCTGCGCGATATCGAACATGCCGTCTACATGCAGGTGGACGAATTGCCGCGCACGACCGCGGTGGCAGACGAAGACCTCGAGCGGACCGACGCCGGGAAGACCTCGGCCGTGCATTTCCTGAGATTCGAGTTTTCCGCGGAACAGATCGCCGCGCTGCACGGCGGTGTGGCGTTGCGGGCCGGCATCGACCATCCCGCCTATTCGTACGAGACCGCGTTATCGGATAACATTCGCGCCGCGCTTGTCGCCGATTTTCAATAGATCCGAATGAGCAAAAGCTATCGCGCTGCCGACATCGAGGTCCTCAGCGGTCTCGACCCCGTGCGCCGTCGTCCCGGCATGTACACGGATACGAGCAGGCCAAACCACCTCGCGCACGAAGTCATCGACAATAGCATCGACGAGGCAGTCGCCGGATACGCGAAAAAGATCCATGTCACGCTGTACCGGGACGGTTCGCTCGAAGTCGCCGATGACGGGCGTGGCATGCCGGTCGACGTGCATCCGAAGGAGAAGATGCCCGGCGTCGAGCTGATCCTCACGAAGCTTCACGCCGGCGGGAAATTCTCTAATCGAAACTACAAGTACTCCGGCGGACTGCACGGGGTCGGGGTTTCGGTGGTGAACGCCCTGTCGAAAAACCTCGAAGTCTGGATTCGCCGCGACGCGAAGGAATACAACATGAGTTTCGCCGGCGGCAGGCGCAGGCGGCGGCTGTCGGTGGTTGGCAAGGTCGGAAAGGCCAATACCGGCACGACCATACGATTCTGGCCGGATTCGAAATACTTCGACACGGTGAGTTTCTCGGTTTCGCGGCTGCGTCACCTGCTGCGGGCGAAGGCCGTTCTTTGTCCCGGACTCGAGGTGCGGCTCGATATCGAGAAGCCGAAGGAAACCCACACCTGGAAGTACAGTGGCGGTCTCGAGGAATACCTGCTCGAAGCGCTCGGTGATGCCGAGCATATCCCACAGGCGCCGTTTTCCGGTGCGCTGAGCGCGCAGCATGAAGAAATCGACTGGGCGCTTGCCTGGACGCAGGAAATCGCCCAGCCGGTCGGTGAAAGCTACGTCAATCTGATTCCGACCACCCAGGGCGGCACACACGTCAACGGCCTGCGCGCGGGACTGACGGAAGCGCTGCGTGAATTCTGCGTATTCAGAAATCTGCTGCCGCGTGGGGTCAAGCTCGCACCCGAGGATGTCTGGGACGGCGTGAATTTCGTCGTGTCACTGAAGATGGAGGATCCGCAGTTCGCCGGGCAGACCAAGGAACGGCTCGCATCGCGCGAATGTGCGGCGTTCGTCAGCGGCGTCGTCAAGGACAGTTTTGCTCACTGGCTCAACGAGCATCCCGAAAGCGGCGACGAAATTGCCGAGCTGGCGGTCGCGAACGCCACACGCCGCCTGAAGGCGGCCAAAAAAGTCGTACGCAAAAAGGTCGTGGCCGGCCCGGCGCTGCCGGGTAAGCTCGCCGACTGTACGTCCCAGGAACCGCGGTTGTCTGAGATTTTTCTCGTCGAAGGCGATTCGGCCGGCGGCTCTGCCAAGCAGGCGCGGGACCGCGAAACCCAGGCCGTCATGCCGCTGCGCGGTAAAATACTGAATACCTGGGAAGTCGACTCCGGTGAGCTGCTCGCATCGCAGGAAGTGCACAACATCGCCATCGCACTGGGCGTGGATCCGGGATCGGAACGTCTCGACGGGCTGCGCTATCACAAGGTCTGCATACTCGCCGACGCGGACTCCGATGGGCTGCACATAGCGACGTTGTTGTGTGCCTTGTTCCTCAAACACTTCCGGCCGCTGGTGGATGCCGGGCACATCTTCGTCGCGATGCCCCCGCTGTTTCGTATCGACGCAGGCAAGCAGGTTCATTACGCACTCGATGAAGCCGAACGCGATATGCTGCTCGACCGACTGGAGGCAGAAAAAAAATCCGGCAGGATCACCGTCACGCGTTTCAAGGGCCTCGGTGAAATGAACCCGCTGCAATTGCGCGAGACGACGATGGCGCCCGATACGCGACGACTCGTGCAGCTCACGATCGATGACGGCAAAGCGGCCGAATCGATGCTCGACATGCTGCTTGCGAAGAAGCGCTCGGCCGACCGACGCTCCTGGCTCGAGGAAAAAGGCAACCTGGCGGAGGTCTGATCCGGATTGAAAAACGAAGAGCTCAATTTCGAAGGTATCGAGCAGGTCGCGCTCGCACAGTTCTCGGAAAAGGCGTACCTCGATTATTCGATGTACGTCGTGCTCGACCGGGCATTGCCGCATATCGGAGACGGTCTCAAGCCCGTGCAGCGCCGCATCGTCTATGCGATGAGCGACCTTGGGCTGTCAGCCACGTCCAAGCCCAAGAAGGCCGCTCGCACGGTCGGCGATGTCATCGGCAAGTTTCATCCGCACGGTGATTCGGCGGCGTATGAAGCGATGGTTCATATGGCGCAGCCATTCACCTATCGCTATACGATCGTCGACGGCCAGGGAAACTGGGGCTCACAGGACGATCCCAGATCCTTTGCGGCAATGCGCTACACGGAGGCGCGGCTGACTCGATATTCGCAGGTTCTGCTGCGCGAGCTCGCCCAGGGAACAGTCGAGTGGCAGCCCAATTTCGACGGCACGCTCAACGAACCCACCGTGCTGCCGGCGGAGCTTCCGAATCTGTTGCTGAACGGCACGAGCGGCATCGCCGTCGGTATGTCGACCGACGTTCCGCCGCACAATCTGCGCGAGGTCGCGGCAGCGCTCGTCAAACTGATCGATAAGCCGCAAATGACTCCGGGCCAGCTCGCAAAGATCATCAAAGGTCCGGACTTTCCCACCGGCGGCGAGCTGATCTCGAGCGCTGCGGAAATCGCTGAAGTCTATAAGACGGGCGGGGGGACGCTGCGCCTGCGGGCGACTTATACCGTCGAGGATACGGAGATCGTCGTGACGGCACTTCCGTATCAGACTTCCGGCGCGAAGGTGCTCGAACAGATCGCCACGCAGATGCGCAACAGGAAGCTGCCGATGCTCGAGGATCTGCGCGATGAATCCGACCACGAGAATCCCACTCGGCTCGTACTGACACCGCGATCGAATCGTATCGACGTCGATGCGCTGATGGGGCATTTATTCGCAACGACCGATCTCGAGCGCACGATTCGCGTCAACTGCAATGTGATCGGTCTCGAGGGCCGTCCGCGCGTTTACAGCCTGCGCGATCTGCTCAACGAGTGGCTGGAGTTTCGGCGTGCAACAGTCAGGCGACGCCTCGAGTTTCGACTTTCGAAGGTGACCGACCGCCTGCACGTTCTCGAAGGACTGCTCGTCGCCTACCTGAACATCGATGCGGTCATCAAAATCATACGTTCAGAAGACGAGCCCAAGCCTGTGCTGATGAAGCGCTTCAGGCTGAGCGACAGACAGGCCGAAGCCATCCTGGAGCTGCGCCTGCGAAATCTCGCGAAACTCGAGGAGATTCGTATCAGGGGCGAACTCGACGATCTGGCTGCCGAAAAAGCGGATCTCGAGAAAACGCTCAGGTCGAAAGTGCGAATGAGCCGGCTCATCAGGTCCGAAATCGAAGAACTGGCGCAGGTGCATGGAGACGATCGCCGTACGGTCATCATCGAGCGAGAGGCGGCACGCGCGATTGCGGAGTCTGAACTTGTCAGCAGTGAGCCGGTGACGGTCGTGTTGTCGCAGCGTGGCTGGGCACGGGCGGCGAAAGGGCATGAAATCGACCCGACGACGTTGAGTTTCCGCTCCGGCGACAGTTTCCTCGCCGCCGCAACCGGCCGCAGCAACCAGACGGTCGTATTTCTCGACAGCACCGGGCGCGCGTATTCGTTGCCGGCGCACGCGCTGCCGTCGGCGCGCAGTCAGGGCGAACCGCTGGCCGGGCACTTCAATCCGGCGGACGGGGCGAGCTTCCGTGCCGTCCTGCTCGGAAGTCCCGAAGATCGATGGGTCGTGGCTTCGAGCCTCGGTTATGGCTTCATCGTCCGCCTCGAGGATCTCTATTCGCGCAACAAGGCGGGCAAAGCGAGCCTGCGCGTGTCGAAAGGCGGTGACGTCGTACCCGCTCGTCCGGTGCCGCTCGACGGCGAAAGTGTCGCTGCCGTATCGAGCGACGGCCGCCTGCTCGTATTCGATCTGGAAGAGCTGCCGCAGATGGCGAAAGGCAAGGGGAACAAGATCATCGGTCTGCCGTCGGGCGGCAAGGCCGCTCTGGCCGGCGTGTGTGTCGTCGAACCCGGCCAGGGCGTGCGTATTCGCTCGGCCAATCGTCACATGACGGTCAAAGCGGGTGATCTCGAGCAGTATCGAGGTGCGCGCGGGCGCCGCGGTGTCGCGTTGCCGCGCGGCTGGCGGAGTATCGTCGCGATCGAAGCGGCGATCTGAAACGGATCAGCCCGCCTAAACGACGTCCTCGAGGATGACTTCCGGCTCGTGGACGTAGTGTCCCTGTACGTATCCGACGCCGAGCTGGAACAGGACCGCCATCGTGTTGGCGTCTTCGACGCGCTCGGCGATCGTGCCGATACCGGCGGCCGATGCTTCCTGAATCAGCGCCTGCACCTTGCTCTGGCAGCTCTGGCTCTTGCCGAGCTGCTGCATCAGCGAACCGTCGATTTTTACGTAGTCGGCAGAAATCTGGCGCAGAATACGACCGGGGTCGCGACCAATGCCGAAGTGCGAAATCGCGAAGCCGAACCCGGCCTGGCGGAGATTCCGGGACAGTTCGATCGTTTGCCTGAGATGTTGGTTGAGCGTTTCTTCGGCAACCTGAAAGCACAGCTGTGAGCTCAGCATCTGCGCCGCCTGAACGCAGCGCATCAGCCACGGCAGATATTCCGGATCCAGAATCGACTCACTCGACAATCTGACGAACATCGAATCGACGGGCAGCTCGGATGCTGCCTTCAGCGCCGCATCGACGACCCAGCGGTCGATTGCACGCATCAGGCCGTTGCGTTCGGCGACCGGCAGAAAAGTGGAAGCCGAGATTTCATCGCCCTGGGCATCGATCATCCGCACGACCGTGTCGAACAGCGCGCGTTGCTTGCCGTGCAGACTCGCGATCGACAGTCGTGCGAGCTGAAAGCGGTTCTCGACGAGCGCGTTTCTGATCTGACTAATCCACATTTCGTCGAAGCGCTGTACTCGCGTGCTCTGGTCGGAGGTTTCCTCCAGCACGGCCTGATTGCCGCCGCACTGGCGACCGCGCTGGCTGGCGCGCTGCGCACCACGGAACAATTCCTCCAGCCCGCTCGAATTCGGGCCGACATCGGCCAGGCCGATCGTGCATGTCAGCGAGAGGGTCTTGCTTGCGCATTCGAACATCGTGTCTGCGACGCTGGAGACGACACCTTCAGCCCACGCTTCGATGTCTCTGAGCGTTCCGCGTTCGACCCAGATGGCGAATTCGGTGCCGCCGAATCGTCCGCAGATATCGTTCGTATTTGCCGCTTCCCGGAGCACATCGGCAAACTGGACGAGGAGTTGTTCGCTCGCGATCGGGCCGACCGAATCGGCGACTTCTGCGAATTTGTCAGGGCGGATATAGGCGAGTGCGCGCGTACCCGTTCCTGAACCCGGACGCAGACGCTCTTCGATGATCTGAATGAACGCGCAGCGGTGGTACAGGCCTGTGGAATGGTCGGCTGAAACGGCTCGGTCGACGGCGTCCTCCGGCTCATCCTTCGTGAACTGGTCGCGAACGATGATCAGCTTGACCGCCGGCTCACCGTCGAACAGTGCCGCTTCGAGCCGAATGTCGAGTGCGAGTTTTTCACCGCTGCCTGTCAGTGCAATGAGGCGCAGTGGTTCCCTGGACCACTGGCCTCTGTGGCTTGCGACGAGCGCACCCTTGATGACCGCATGGCTGCTCGGGTCGAACAGATCCATGACCGGGCCGAGAGTATCCTCTTCGCTGCGTTTGAACAGCTCCGCCCAGATCGGATTGGCAGCGATGACGATGCCTTCGATGACATGACAGATCGCATCGTCGGATCCGTCCATAAACGTTCGCAGCTGCTCCTGGTACTGGCGAGCCGAGTGCAGGCTGGTGTTCAGTGCGCGTTCCAGTCGATACGTTCGCAGTTCGCGTGCGGCGACTTTCGCCACACGCTGCGGATGTTGCGTCGAGATCAGATCATGCGCGCCGGCTAGCAGCGCGCGGGCGATCGCCGTTTCATTGACGGCACTGCTGACG
The DNA here is from genome assembly GCA_050114615.1 of Gammaproteobacteria bacterium. GTDB lineage: Bacteria > Pseudomonadota > Gammaproteobacteria > Steroidobacterales > Rariloculaceae > JAHEEO01. The sequence continues at coordinate 1,612 of JASFSB010000010.1, read as the reverse complement.
GCGATCAGCGGCAGGGTCTTTTGGATACCGTCGCGGAGCTGGGCAACGGACCTGATGTCGTGGTCAAACGAATCGCAGAACAACCAGATCAGCTGCGCGTCGGCGATATGAACCGTCTCTGCGAGCTGCTCGAGACGATTGAGCCAGTGACAATGCGCCACGAGCCCGGCATCCCGCATGGCACGATTGATTATTTCGGCGTCGTCTTGTCTGCACGAAAGGACAACGACTGGTACTGAAGCCGACGACATACGTGCCCGTGAATTCCCTTTCACAGCGAATGCTGACGGAGCAGTCTAGCTGTGCAGGCGCGCGCGTGAACGTACCTGATTCACAGCTTCTCGTGTGGAATGTGTCTTAAGCGACCGGCGTTTTACTTAACGCGCCCGATTCCTCACGCACGAGCTGCGGCACGAGATAGCCGGGCAGTCTGCCGCGCAATTCCCCGATGAGTGAGCGCGCTGCATCTTCGGGAACGTCGAAGTGAGCACTTCCGGCAACCCGGTCGAGCATGTGCAGGTAATAGGGGAGGACATGCGCTCGAAACAGCGCTGCGGAGAGTTCGGCGAGCGTGCGCGGATCGTCGTTGATACCGCGCAACAGGACGGATTGATTGAGTAACAAATCCGTGCATCGATCGAGTCGGCGTAGCGCGTCGGTCACGTCTTCGCCGGCGAGTTCGTTGGCGTGATTGCAGTGCAAAACGACGACGGTCTTCAGGCGCGTCGTGCCGAGCAGCTGCGTCAATGACGGTGTTACGCGCGAAGGCACAACGATCGGAAAGCGCGTATGTATCCGCAGCGTCGTTACCGAATCGATGGCTTCGATGCCCGCTACGAGTTCTCTCAGGCGCCGGGTCGAAAGACTCAGCGGATCGCCGCCGCTGAGAATGACTTCTTCGATATCGGGAGACTCGCGCAGGCTTTGCAGCGAGCGTGACCAGCGCTCGCGCGCGGCAAGCTGATCGGAATACGGAAAGTGTCTCCTGAAGCAATATCGGCAGTGAACGGGGCAGGCCGCCGTCGTGATCACCAGGGCACGTCGGGCATACTTGCGCAGAATGCCGGAGGCGGCAACGTGCGTTTCCAGCAGCGGGTCGGCAGTAAACCCCGGCACATCGGCACGCTCGATTCGGCGCGCGAGCACCTGGCGCAGCAACGGGTCCGTCGGGTCCGAATGACGCATGCGTTTGATAAAACTGTGCGGCACGAGTACCGGAAACTTCGTCGCCTCATCGGCTGCGTCGATCTCGTTCCGGCCGAGTCCCAGCAGCGCGCAAAGCGCTTCGGCGGACCGAACGGCCGTTCGCAGCTCCTGTCGCCATTGTCCTTCTGCGCCGCACTGCCGGACGTTGCCGTATATCGCATCGCTGTTTGGTTCCGGCATTGCAGGGAGTATCATCGCGGCTCTCCTGAGCAAAGTGTCGAACTAATGGCGAGTTATAGTACCAACGAGTTTCGAGGTGGATTGAAGATCCTGATCGATTCCGATCCCTGTGTCATTGTCGAGAACGAGTTCGTCAAGCCGGGCAAGGGGCAGGCGTTCAACCGAGTGAAAATCCGTAATCTCAAGACCGGCCGCGTGGTTGACCGTACGTTCAAATCAGGTGAGA